>JBFMBP010000178.1:66157-99744 GCA_040755155.1 Candidatus Omnitrophota bacterium
GCGGGCTATGCTTCTTTGCCTCTGGCTTTGGGACTGGAGGACTTGTCTTCTTGTCTCCCAATCTCCTCTGGTGGGCTACGCTTCGCTTTGAGCCCACCCTACAAACATGTCGCCTTGTCTCCCTATCACCAGTCTCCTCTGGTGGGCTACGCTTCGCTTTGAGCCCACCCTACAAACATGTCGCCTTGTCTCCCTATCGCCGTTTTAAGTCCGCCCTACATACATACATATACGTTTATCTGTGCGGATGAATGGAAATAAGGATTAGAAAGGAAGGTTGGTTCGATTTGACGAAAAATCAAGATGCGTAATGCGTATTTTAGACAATTCCATAGGATGGCCTATTCATGGATAAGCGGTACTAGGCCATTTTTACAATTTTCGAACGCATGGCTTTGGGACAGATTTCATCCTCTTTTTCGAGGATGCGTTCGTACAGGTCTTCATATTGCGAAGTAATGCTATCGACTTGGAAATGTTCGAGAATTCTGCGCCGGCCCGCTTTTCCCATGCGTTCCTTCAAACCGGGCGTCGCCAGGATGCGGATGGCCGCTTCCGTCAAACCCTGAATGCAACCGGCGGGCGCCAAGAGGCCGGTAACGCCGTCTTCCACTACTTCCGGCACGCCGCCGACGCGCGTCGCCACTACGGGAACTTCGCAGGCCATCGCTTCCGCAATAGTCATCCCGAAGGATTCCGTTTGCGATGCCGATATCAGCAGGTCCGCCTCTTGCAACGTGGCCGCTACGTCGGTTTGCGCTCCCCGGAACTCTACTTTTTCCCGCAGCCCCAGCCGGTCGATCAATTGTTCCGCCGCTAGACGATCGGGACCGTCTCCCACCAGAATCAAACGGACGGGTAATACAGCCGAAATCAGATCGAATACTTTAATGATATCCGGCAACCGTTTTACGGGGCGGAAATTGCTGATGTGAACGATATTTTTCGGGGCGCAGAAACACTTTGTTTTTTTGTCCGGCAGCGGGGCGAACCTGTCCGTATCGATGGGATTGTAGATCACGTGGATATCCCGGCCGATTTCGAACTGCCGCAGGGTGGATTGCTTGAGATATTCGCTGACGGCGGTAACAACGTCGCTGGAATCGATGCTGAATTCCACGATGGATTTGTAGGAGGGCATTTGCCCTACTAGTTCCGTATCGGTGCCGTGCAAAGTAGTAACGACTTTCAACTTTTGCTCTCCCCGGCTGCAAAGCATATGCTTCGCCAACAGCGCCGAGGTGGAATGGGGGATGGCGTAATGGACATGAAGAATGTCGAGTGGATCGAGGCGGCTGGTTTCGTAGATGCTGGAGGCCAAGGCAAGCGTATAAGGCGGAAAACGGAAAAGAGGATAGAGAGGAACGTCGACGTGATGAAAATGAAACTGATCCGTAATGCCTTCCAATTTATAAGGCACGTCATAACTGAAGAAATGAATTTGATGCCCGCGCCGCGAAAGGGCAATGCCCAGTTCCGTGGCCACGATGCCGCTGCCGCCGATGGATGGATAACATACGATTCCGATTTTCATGATTTGTCCCCTGCGGCGCCGCCGCCGATCTTATATAGGTAGAGTTTGCCTTGATTTGGCATTCTTTCCAGGGGAACGCGGAAATGGCGAGCGTCAATGCAAGGGAAGGGAAGAATCAATGCGAGTTCGATTTACATCGGCTTCTCTTTCTCTTTTTCATTTAAATTGATTTTTCTTCTCCGCATGACGGCCTCGCGCAGGATGAACTCAATCTGGCTGTTGACGCTGCGCAATTCCTGCGCCGCCCAGGAATTGAGTTCATCCCATAGCCGAGGATCCAATCGCAAGAGAAAACTTTTTCGATTCGACATTGCAAACAACCTTAAAAAAACGATGGATCAAAAAACGCGCCCCATCCTACTTTTTCGAATCAGCTATACAGCGTCCCCGTATTCACAATCGGATGGGCGGCTTCTTCTCCGCAGAGAACGACGAGCAGATTGCTGATCATGGCCGCCTTGCGTTCGTCGTCCAACTCGATGATGTGTTTTTCGCTGAGATGCTTCAGCGCCATTTCCACCATGCCCACCGCCCCTTCGACGATCAATTTCCGCGCCGCGATGACCGCCTGCGCTTGTTGCCGCCGCAACATGGCCCCGGCGATTTCGGAAGCGTATGCTAGGTGGCTGATGCGCGCTTCCTGGACTTCGACGCCGGCGCGCGCGAGCCGTTCTTGCAGTTCTTTTTGCAATTCGCGATTCACTTCATCCGTCCCTTGCCGCAGGGAAACCACTTCATCTTCCGAATCGTAAGGATAGCGTCCCGCCAGATGGCGCACCGCCGCTTCGCTTTGCACTTCCACGTAATCTTCGTAGTCGTCTACGTCGAAGAGAGCTTCCGCTGTATTGCGCACTCGCCACACCACGACGGCGGCGATTTCGATGGGATTGCCGTGGTTGTCGTTGACTTTCAATTTCTCGCCGTTGAGATTGCGCGCCCGCAGGGATATTTTCTTGACGATGGCAAAGGGATTGCGCCAACAAAAGCCATTGGTTTTTACCGTCCCCAGGTAATGGCCAAACAGCAGAATCGCTCCCGCCTGGTTGGGATTGAGGATGAAAAAGCCAATGCATAGCAAAATAAAGACGATGAGACAAATGCCTGCATAAAGAAATTCCCAAGGATTTCCCTGCGCAATGGCAGTATGAATCCCTTGGTTGATAAACCAAACAATCAACGCCAATACAATGATGGAGGGGAGAAGCATCAACCATCCCGATATCGATTTTTTTTCAATTTCCTGGGTCATGACTTTGTCTCCTTAACTTATTTATTGAATGGAATAATATTTCTTTGATACCTAAATGATATCACATTTATATAAAAATACAAGAGAGAATTTTTTATATATTTATTTTTTCTGTCCGAATATGATTCGAATTTTGTCTTGTCATGTTATGAAAGAAAATCAAATTTTCATCTGCTAAAATGAATGGAAAGTACTTGATATTCAAGAAAATATGAAATATAAATTATAATAATTGTAATGCGATCATGATAATGGAGGGTTGTTCATGAAGCGTTTTTTGATGATATTCGAGCTATTTTTTCTGTTCGCGTATGTTTTTTTTGCGATCGATTCGTTTTCGTCCGAGTCGAGGGATTGGTTCGATTTTCCCATTTTAATTGGCGATACGGACGGCGTTTACAGCGTGATAGCGTCAGTGGTTTACGATGAAGCGATATTGGAATACGCCGCTTACGATTTGGGTGAGGCTGCCGCTTTTTGGATGGCGGCGGTCAATCAGGGGGTTAGCGGAAAAGTAACGATTGCGATGGCGGGCGCCGCGCCTTTATTGAAAAGCGGGTCGTTGATGATTCTGCATTTTAAGATCAAGAATAACGCCGAATTAATGGATTCTGTTCGCATGGAATCCGCCTTGCTAAATGACGGAAGAATCGGTGCAACGATCGCAGATGGCCGGATTGAAGTGGACTCCCGTTTTATCTCATTTCCCGGCAGCATCCTAGCGGGGCCATCGATTCCCGTTCCTATCATGATCGACGATGCTAGCGGGGTAAATTCGTTTCGGGCGGCTGTGGGGTTTGACGAGAATAGGATGCGCTTCGCCGGATGGGAAAAAGGTTTTATCCCCTCCGATTGGACGGCGTCCATTCTGCAAGAGACGGAGAAAATCCTCATCGAATTATCGGGGAAAACTTTTTTAGATAAGATCGGCGGTCCTTTGATCGTCCTACGCTTCGAACCGCTGGAGCGCATTCTGGCGGGCGAAGCGGCGGGGATTCGTATCGAATCGGCGGCGCTTAACGAGGGAAGAATTTTGGCAAAAATCTCGGCGGAACCAAGCCGGTTTGAGACGGTGACGGCGGTAGGCGATTGGGCGAATTATTAAATGGGACTGTGGGACTTTGGGACTGTGGGACTTTGGGATTAATACCAACCTGCAATAAGATTGTAACTTATAATTCCCTCGCCCTCTGGAAGAGGGTTAGGGTGAGGGAATTATAAGTCTAATAATATCAACCCTCACCTAACCTCTCCCCATCATGGGAGAGGAATTTTAAAAGCAATGAAATAAATAGTGATGGGTGTATAGATTTGTCCCCCAGTCCCCCAGTCACAATGTCACCCAGTCTTCTCTTTTCACCAGCCGTATTTTTGCGGTCCCCAGGTTGAGCGCGCTAATTCTTGTTTGACGTAGATTAACGTATTGTTGGGCAAATCTTCCTGCAGAATGACGCCGGCGCCGATGATGCTGTAGGGGCCGACTTTTACGCCGGGCATGAGGATGGCGTTGACGCCGGTGCGGGTGTAATCTCCGAGATAGGAAGCGTTGGCGCAGTGGGAGTTGGGATTCTCGCGCCTTCCCTTGATGCGGTGCAGGGTGTTTTGATCGTCAAAGCGCAGGTTGCCGCAAACCGTAGCCGCGCCCAGGTCGGCGGATCGTCCGATGATTCCCCAATATTCGCCGTAGTGATAGGAGTAAGCGCCGTCCATAAGAATGCCGCCGAATTCGGCGGCGTGGCCGACGACGCAACGGGCGCCAATGGCGCTTTCCGGTTCGATTTTGCAATATTCGCGCACGATGGCGCCGTCGCCGATGATGGTGTTCGCGCCGACGATGGCTCCATCGACGATTTTGACGTTTTTGCCCGTCCACAAGGGGCCTTTAATCTTCACGCCGCGACCGATGAAAGTTCCTTCGCCCAAGACGACAGGCCCCGCGATTTCCGCGCCCTCTTCCACTTTAGCGCCGGGAGCGATTTCGTTCGTTAGGAGCTTCAAACCCATATCCTTGAGCATGGCGGAGTTGGCTTCCAGCAGATGCCAGGGCTTATCGATATCGATAAAATAGCCTTTCGTCTCCACGGCGCGCACGGTTCCGCCGTTTTGGATGAAGCGGCTGATCGATTCCGCTAGTTCCGATTCCAGCGGCGGCATATTGCCCACTTCCACCGAGGTCATGAGGCCGGGATTGTCTGCCAAGCGGGGAAGCATTGCCCGCGAGAGACGGTAGGCGCCGCAAAGACGATGCGACGCTTCGCGCGGATGCCCTAGAATTTGCGCGATGCGTTGGTTTTCCAGGTTGGCGCAGAGCCATTCGTGAGGCGGATTGGCGCCCAGCGGCTGCACCAGGGCGGCAGTTGTTTCTTTATCAGGCGCCGCTTGAAGCAGGGACCGCAGATCCTCTTCCGCGAAGAGAACATCGCCGTAGATAACGGCGAATTCCTGATCTTTGACGAAGGCGAGACCGATCATCAGGGCGTCCGCCGTTCCGCCGATCGATTTCTGTTCCATGCACTGAACGCCCGCTTGGCCGGAAACGGCGTCCCGCACCTGTCCGCCCAGATGGCCTATTACTACGACGATATTTTTCACGCCGCACTTTTTGAGGGTGTCGATTTGCCAGCGGATGATAGGCCGATTGGCGACGGGCAGCGCCGCTTTAGGCCAGGTATCGCCATAAGGCCAAATTTTGCTTCCGCGTCCCGCCGCGAGGATAATTGCCGTTTCGATCATGGTTAGTTTCCACCCTTGCGTATTATATGGTGGGCTACGCTTTGCTTTGAGCCCACCCTACAATCATAAATGATGAATGATGAATGATGAATGATGAATGATGAAAAACATGGGATGTTTCAAGGGCAGAAATAACCTTGTCTTAACGTCCAGTCACCCAGTCACCCAGTCTCCAAGTCCCCTTGTCCCCTTGTCCCTTTGTCCCTTTGTCCCTTTTCAAAGTGCTTCTTCTGCGTATTGCTGAATCTTGGTTATTGCTTCTGCGATGTCTTCCATATCCTTTTTTGTTCCTAAAAACATATTCTGAAATAGCCAAACGCCTTCCCGTTCGCAGACGCGGACGCATACAGGGCAAGTGGAGGGATCGAAATTGAACTTGCCTGCGTAAAGGGAGGCGTAGGCGGGCGTCTTTTCCGCGAAATGTTGGAAATAGGAATAATTCTGCAAAGGCAGGTAGCCGGTAGAACAAGGGATTCCTTCTTTTTCCAACGCTTCGGCGAATTTTGGCTTGGGTAGATTCTTGAAGGCTTCCGGCTGGTAGCGAATGACGCCGAGATGATGGGCGCGGCGGGTGGTTCCTGCGTGAGCGCCGGTGAAGGAGACGCCTTCGATATCTTCGAACAGGCGGCTGAGGTAGGCGAAATTCTCCTCGCGTTTTTGCATTTGCTCTTCGATGCGTTCCATTCCCGTCAGCAATACGGCGGCTTGAAATGCGCCGAGACGGTGGTTGCCGCCCATTTCGTGATGGTCGTACCAGGCGCCGCCTTTCACCCGCCCGCAATTGACGAAGCTGCGGATGCGGTCGGCTAGTTCCTCGTCGTTGGAGACGATGGCGCCGCCTTCGCCGGACGATAAGTTCTTCGTGGTTTGAAAAGAGAAGGTTCCCGCGTTGCCGATGGCGCCGACGCGGCGCCCTTTCCATTCCGCGCCATGCGCCTGGGCGGCGTCTTCCAGCACCAATAGATTATGTTCCTGGGCGATGGCCATGATGCCGTCCATATCCGCTGGATTGCCGGCGATGTGCACGGGGATGATGACTTTGGTGCGGGGAGTGACGGCGCGGCGGACGGCTTCGGGATCGATGTTATACGTTTCCGGATGGATATCGGCGAAGACGGGGATGGCGTTGCACGCTAACACGCCGATGGCGGTGGCGATGAAAGTGTAAGGCGGTATGATCGCCTCGTCGCCGGGGCCGACGCCCATCGCTTGCAAGGCGATGGAGATGGCTTCGGTTCCATTGGTGCAGGCGGCGGCGTATTTGGCGCCGCAGAAAGCGGCGAATTGTTCTTCGAATTCCTTTATGGCGGGGGATCCGATGCCCCATTCGCGGCTTTCGAGGGTTCGGATCAAGGCCTCTTTTTCCGGTTCGCCATAAACAGGCCAGGGAGGAAACGGTTCGGTGCGGACGGGCGTTCCGCCTTTGATTGCCAATTGAGCCACAGTTTTTCTCTCCTTACGATAGGTGTTCGCCTAAAACGTTTTTGAATCACGAAAGCGCGAAAAGGCGCGAATTCCACGAAATTTTCGAATCACGGATAACACGGATGTTTTTTGGATTTCACGGAAAAAACTATTCCCTACGCGATCTCTTGCGCCAACCGTTTTATGTTTTTCGCGTTTTTCTTTTTTTTCTTTCGTGTTTTCGTGATTCAATACGAATACGAAATAACTCCATTTTATGTTTTTCATTGCGTATAACATGAGTTACTGATATCTGCGAAAGGGATGGTTCCCGCCTGTTTTGTCTGAACAGGGAGCATCGCCATTTTCTTCGGGAGATTCTATACTACTCTAACGGAAAGAAAAATAGCAAGCCGCCGTTTTCTTTTTCAAAGATATGGCGGCTTCTATTGCGCGAAAGGAGTTCAGCGATGCGGCGAAGTTGGATGCTGGGAATCATTATGGCGGTTTTCACGAGCGGCGCCTGGGCCGATTTGCGGATGGAAATACTCGATCTGTCCAAACGGGCTGTGCGGTTGACCTACGAATTGGCCGACAGCCAGGCGGGAGGGAAAAACTTTTATTTCCCGCAAGGCGGCTTTATCCATGACGCTACGGCTGGGGAATTTAAGGTGGAATCGGTTTGGGACGTTTCCAATAATATGCAATTGGATTGTGAAATTTTCACCGATAAGGAAACGAATCTACCCGTCTTGCAGATTCCCTATAAAATCCCTATTCCTCAAGGCGCCAAGAAAAATCTGCGCATTACCGTCAAAGTGAATTTGCCGCAAAAATACTTGAGCGTCGACGCGGCGGGACGTAACGTCATCATCTGCGAAACCAGCCATGCCTTCGAGTTCGTTATTCCAAAAGATCAATACATCGTCGCCTCCAATCAGCCAATTACATTGAAAGAAGAGGATGGGCGGGTCATCGCCAACCAGGAGAAAGAAGAGTTTCGCGCCATCGTTATCCAAACGCGGGCGATGAAAAAGTAGGGCGTAGAGCCTTTTTCTAAGTTCCATTATTTCTCCCCCAAACCTGGGGAAGGTTAGGAGGGGGTTGACATAAGCCTAATAAAATCCCCCCTCTAACTCCCAAACTTGGGGGGAGGATATAGAAGCGGATTTTATCCATTGTGCAAGAATCTCGCCTATATTAGGAGAATAAGTTGAAGTACGACGTTCTGGTTATAGGCGGCGGCCATGCGGGCTGCGAAGCGGCGGCGGCGGCGGCGCGCATGGGCTGCAAGACGGCGCTAATAACGTTCTCGATCGATGGTCTGGCCAAGATGTCCTGCAATCCCGCCATCGGCGGCGTGGCCAAGGGGCAGCTAGTGCGCGAGATCGATGCGCTAGGCGGCATTATGGCTCACATCGCCGACCGCGCCGGGATTCAATTCCGTATGTTGAACGCCTCTAAAGGCCCCGCCGTGCGCTCGCCTCGCGCTCAGTCCGACTTGAATCGTTACAGCGCGGAGATGAAAAAGCAGTTGCAATCTATTCCCAATCTCGATCTAGGGGAAGGCGAATGCGCCGGGCTGCGAACGGCGAATGGGGAGTTGCAAGGCGTATTCGACCGCCAGGGACGCGAAATCGACGGCCGCATGGTCATTCTGACGCCGGGAACGTTTCTCGGCGGCCTCTTGCATTTCGGCATGGAAGCGGCGCCGGGAGGCCGCATCGGCGATGCGCCGTCGCTGGCGCTGGCTGAAAGTTTGACGCAACTGGGCTTTTCACTGGGGCGCTTGAAAACGGGTACGCCCGCCCGTCTGGCCAAGGACAGCATCGATTTTTCTTCTCTGGAAAAACAGCCGGGCGACGAGCCGCCGCTGCCTTTTTCCTATCACCCGGAAATGCGCGTAGAGAATCATGTCTGTTGCTATCTCACCCGCACCAATCAGCAGACACACGATA
This sequence comes from Candidatus Omnitrophota bacterium, assembly GCA_040755155.1. Taxonomy (NCBI): domain Bacteria; kingdom Pseudomonadati; phylum Candidatus Omnitrophota; species Candidatus Omnitrophota bacterium. Next base: position 75,036 of record JBFMBP010000178.1, read on the forward strand.
TCATCGCATCCAGCCTCGATCGTTCGCCATTGTATACGGGGAAAATTTCCGGCATTGGTCCGCGCTATTGCCCTTCGATCGAAGACAAAATCCATCGCTTTCCCGGCCGGAATTCTCATCATGTTTTTCTCGAACCGGAGGGATTGGACAGCAACCTCATTTACCCAAATGGCGTTTCCACCAGTCTGCCCCGCGATGTGCAATTGGCTTTTTTGCGCACGATTCCCGGTTTGGAGCGGGCAGAGATTGTGCGTCCCGGCTACGCGGTAGAATATTATTTCTCCAATCCGCAAGAACTCTATCCTTGGCTGGAAAGCAAGCGCCTTGCGGGATTGTTTCTTGCGGGACAGATCAATGGCACGTCGGGATACGAAGAGGCCGCCGCTCAAGGACTCATGGCGGGAATCAACGCCGCCTTGCGTTTGCGCGGCGAGGAGCCGCTGATTTTAGGACGAGAGGAAGCCTATATCGGCGTGCTTATCGACGATCTCGTTACCAAAGGCGTCGAGGAGCCATATCGGCTCTTTACTTCCTCGGCGGAACATCGGTTGCTGCTGCGCCAGGACAACGCCGATTTCCGGCTGAGCGAATATGGCCGCCGCTTAGGCTTGATTCCGCGCGAATGGCATGAAGAAATATTGGGCTGGAAGCGCGATATCGCGATCCTGCGCGAAGAATTGGCGCAACGCATAATCGTTCCCAGCGAGAGCATACGCGATCGTTTCGCCGAGCTGGGGATAGGGGAAATATCCCATCCTACGCCGCTTTTGCACGTCCTACGCCGCGCCAATATGCAGCCGGGCGATCTTTCCCGCTTCGGCGCCGATCTTTCGCCCTATCATCCCCGCGTTTTGGAACAATTGGATATCGAAACTAAATACCAGGGTTATATCGAACGCCAGCAGAAGGAGATCGAAGAAGACCGCAAGGCGGACCGCCGCCGCATTCCCCCCGATATCGATTACGACGGCATCGCCGTCATGCGCAAGGAAGCGCGGGAGAAATTCAAACGCGTCCAGCCCGCCACCATTGGCCAGGCCGCCCGCATACCCGGCATCTTTCCTGCGGATATCACCGTTCTATGGGTCAGCGTTATGAAATATGCGAAAGAAGATCCCGCCGCGTGAGGCTATCTCACGTTATGAAATCCTATTCCCTCGCCCTTTGGGAGAGGGTTAGGGTGAGGGGGATAAGTATATACTAATCAACCCTCACCTAGCCTCTCCCCATCTTGGTAGAGGGATTTTTAGACGGCTATTTCAGCAGAATATGGAATACGATCATTTCTGCTTTACCGGCAGCCTAAATTCAGGTTGGGATCGGCGATTTTGCGGTAGATGAGAATGGCGTCGTTGGCCATGATCTTCCCATCCCCGTTGACGTCGGCAGTCCAGCGCATTTCTTCCATCGTCACACCGGGAGGAACCTCGACGGGCAGATCGATACTCAAGCGTAGGATGTAAATTACGTCTTCTATCCCGATTTTCCCGTCGCCGTTTACATCGCCGCAGAGAGGGGCGGGCGTGGGCGCATCCGTCGGCGTGGGGGTGACGGATGCCGTAGGCGTACTCGTCGGCGTGGGAGTGTAGACGGCTGTAGGCGTACTGACTGAAATGGGAGTATGGGTTGGCGTGCGTGTAAACGTCGGCTTAGGCGTGGATGTCGGCGTGCGGGTGGACGAAGGCGTGAGCGATGGAGTCAGCGTGGGGGTGGGCGTGTTCGTCGGTTGCGGCGTGGGCGTCGAGGGTATTGGCGTTGCGATTCGGCTGGAGATGGTGAAAGTAAAATCGTAAGAGCCGCGATTGCCGATGGAGATGAAATAGCGAGTTTTTTCCAAAGGAACATCGCCTTGTTGGCTTAGCGTTACGATCTTTTGGAGAGCCGTATCTTTGACGGTAAACGTTTTGAATCCGCCATTGCTAAGTTCTCTTGCAATATCAATAGTGTATTTGGAATTTTGGTCGAAATCGAAGACGATATTGACGCTTCCCTCCGATCCCGAAGGCGCCAGGAGGAATTTATAGGGGGCATAATATCCCGCTTTGGCCCCGCCCACAGTTTTGGAATTCAATCCCATCAAGTACGTATAGTTTTCGTCGCTCGGCAAACTGGCTTGTTCCACGGAGATATCGATGCCCGAGGTATAGTTCAAACTTTTCACTTCGACGATCGTCTCCGCGCTACGGGCTGCGCCGCCGCTGGAATAATACTGGGCTTTGATCGGGTTTCTGAAAGAGGGGCTGTTCGATTGTTCGGCGTGTTGTCCTACGCTGGACGTGCCTTTGAAATAGGAATCGACCGCTTCCGCCATTACTTCGTATTTTCCTGGAGGCAATCCGGCGATTTCGTAAGCTCCCCGGTTATTGTAGGTTCCCGAAACCGTGGTGGCGATGCGGCTCACGGGATCGTTTGCGTCGCGGGCGATAATATTGACGCCCGGCAGTTCCGTCGAACCTCGCTTTACGGTTCCGCGAATGCTGCCGGTGGAATTCTTGTGATAGATCGTAGGATAGAGGTTGGAAACGGCGATCTTGTCGTCGAAGGAAAGCTCCTGCCGTTGGCTGTCGTCGTCGGTCGTGGTGGGATAAAGGACGGATATCGTTCCGTCGTTCGAGCCGATTCCGTCTTGCGCAAGATGCCGCGAGTATTGCGAATGATCCAATCCGAAGACATGGCCGACTTCGTGAAGAAAGGTGGCCTGGATTTTGGTTTGGGAGTAATGTTCCCGCTCGAAATAATATCCGTTGAAGACGATTTGCGCCTTGACGATATCGCTATTGTTTATCGATGTGGAAGTAAGCCCTAAAATATTCGTTTTCGAACCTGAACCCATGAGCAGATCGATGATCGAACCGTCGTCGTCGAAGATGATGGGATTGGCGTCGCTGGGGAGGCTATTGACGATGCGATTGTAATTTTTGGAAGTGACGTCTTCGGAAAGGACGTCTTTGGCTTTATCGAAGGCGAGCGTGGATGTATCGACGCGGCTCCATTTTTGAAAGGCGGTTTGTATAAGATTTATGGCCTGGTAATTGGACAGCGGACCCATGGCGCCTTGATCCACCTGATAGAGAAGCGTTTTTCCATTGGGCTTCCAGGTTACCGGCGATCCATTGTAAACCGAAAGCGGGCCTCCCGCCCATGAGGCGGAAGCGAATAATCCTATAAGGAACCCGAATTTTCCAATTCGCATAAAAATCAAATACCCGATCTTAGTTTTTGGCTTTGATTTCATTGTATCGTCAGGTGATGGAAATGACTATCCTGTGAGGAATGAGGAATGAGGAATATAAGATGATAGAAAAAAATTGGATAAAGGCGTTTTGAGGGTTTTCGCAGCAGGAGCAAGTTACTCTATGTAATCATCCACGTTTCTTTAGAAAATTGGAAAGAGATTGGCTATGAAAATTCTATTGAATATCGCTATCATCACCGCTTTCGCTGCGTTTCTATGGGCTTTGCATCGGCTGGCTCTATGGCTGGAAGATCGGGGCTGGATTTATTACCGGCGCAGGAGCGGCTCCGGCGGATCGGCTGTCGGAAACGCGCTTCATGAATTGCATTCCTTTTTTGAGACGGACGTTCGAAAAGCCCAAGAAGAAATCATGGAAGAAAAGGAAGAAAGAAGCGATATCGGCGCGCCGCCGTTTAAAGAAAAACCGGAGCCGCGGGAAGATAATGACAAATGATTGACGATGATACAAATCGTCGTTTGACGAGGGGGGAGATTTCAGTATCCGTTATATTATCTTCGCCGAAATTGGGGATGTTAATCTCATTGGGAATCGTCGGTGTACTATCGATAATGCAGGCGGGACGCCCGCGTTTTCATAAGCGTAATCTGAGTTGTTAACCGCTGGCTGCCGATACGAGAACGATCAGTCGCCGAGGCGGATGGATTGGTCGTTATTCGTCTGGTAAAGGGCGGTAGGTCTTACGGCGTCGCTGTTTTCGTGGGCGGGAATGATGGCGGCGGTGGGGCGATAACCTACGTTGGTGAAGGAAAGGGTGTCCAGGCGGCCAATGGGGCGGGCGCTTGTCAGCATCCTATTTCGTTCTTGTTGATATTGCCTGCTATTGAGGGCGTCATTGAATTGATCTTCAAGATCGGTCTCGGAGAGGGCGTTTTCGTTATTCTGCGCTATCTGTCGATCGTTCTGTTTGATATCGGCGCGAGTGAGGGCTTCGGCGGCCATGTTGATCAATTCGCTGGAGTAGCGGCTTTCCGGGACGTCGTTTTGCACTACAGCCATTTGGGTTTGTTGGACCCAGGGGTAGAGAAACACAGCGCCCATGACGCCGGCTAACGTCATCGCAGGAGCGAGGCGGAATAGTCCTTGGGGAAGGCGCAAGGAATTACGCACTTTATTCCAGGAGGATTGGCTCTGTTTGGCGGCGGCGATGCGGAAGCGCAAATCCTGCAAACAAGGAGCGGCGGGAGCGGATTCTTCTTGCCAAAGATCCAACGCCAGCCAGGTTTTTTGAAATTCATTCAACTCCTGACGGCATTCGGCGCAAATGGCCAAATGATGTTCCACATCGGAGCGTTCGGCGTGGGAAAGATTTCCCGACGCATAGGAGGTCAATCTTTCATGGTTATAGGGGCAGCTTCGTTCTACCATCGTCATTCTCTCTCTTGGCCGTTTATCACCCTATCACGCATATTCCCGCAACATCGGTTCCAGAATTTGCCGCAATTTCAAATGCGCCCGGTAGGCGCGCTGTTTGATGGAATCCGGAGTCGTATCCAGTATCTCTGCGATTTCGATGTAAGACATCCCTTGAAATTTATTCAATATTATAACTTCCCGTTGTTCTTCCGATAGACAATTGATCGCTTTTTTTATGGTTTCTTCGTCGATTTTTACGGCGAATACGTCGCGGGCGTCGCCGGCTGCGTCTTCCACCCGGTCGAGAAAGGAGCTGCCGCCGTTGTCATCGCTTTCCTTCATTTGGGAATCGGAATGCACCATACGGTTCCAGTAGCGTCTTTTCTCGTCGATGCAGAGGTTTCTGGCAATGCGGTAGAGCCAGGAAGTGAACTTGGAGCGCGGCTTCCAGGATTGCCGATTGTTGTAGATGCGCAGAAAGGTTTCCTGGACGAGATCTTCCGCCAGGTGGCGATCTTGTATGGTGCGGATAATGAACATCAAAACAGGGCGGTAGTGACGTTGGTAGAGAGCATCAAGCGCGTCGTCTCTTCCCCGTTGGCAAGCCAGCATCAGTTGCTCATCCGTCGCATCTGAATCCCACTTCATAGTTTGGGCGCCATCTTCGGCTTTGCAGCCGCCCTCAGCCCCTCTTTCCCATCGGCTTGGCCAGACATCGGCTTTGATCGCGCCTGCCGCGATGGCCGAGTCGACTACGCTTCCCAATACGCTCATGGACGCTCTTACCACGATAATGATCCTCACCGATCGTTACTAAAGCAACGCATTGGGTAAACGTATTCATCTTGGGTTGGTAACTATTTTTTTCAATTTTTTTATCGCTTGAGCCTCTTGCAAAATTCCATTATTCCTCCCCCATGCCTGGGGGAGGTTAGGAGGGGGTTGCCTTAAACCTAATAAAATCACCCCCCCTCTAACTCCCCCCAAACTTGGGGGGAGAATTAAAGCGTAGACTTTATCCATTTTGCAAGAACCTCGCTTTATTGAATTTATGAGAGACAGTATTTCACCGTTCTTTTTTTGGAAAGCATAAAAAACATTGAAAACATCAATTCTATCCGCCTTTTTTCAATAACGATTGAATTAGACGTTTGGATAACCTTTTTTACTTATTTGTTTTAAATATTCAAATATTTACATCGAAAATAACCAGTTTTCGATGAGTTAAATACTCGTCTATCCAATGAGCCTCTTGCAAAACTCCATTATTCCTCCCCCAAGCTTGGGGGAGGTTAGGAGGGGGTTGCTTTAAGTCTAACCAAATCAACCCCCCTCTAACTCCCCCCAAGCTTGGGGGGAGAATTTAAAAGCGGATTTTACTCATTTTGCAAGAGCCTCCAATAAATATAATACGCAGATTCTAGAATTTCGTTGCTTATTTAAAGCCGTAATATGTGATAATAATATTTCATTAATCGGTCTTTCGATTTATTTTTTACAGCATAATTTATTGAAAAATAATGAATTATATTCAATATCTTAACTCATTTTCGAATTTCGGGACAGTAAAATCACGTATTGTTGAGTTCTAATTTGGCTTCATCCTGGCATGCCCAATAAAAGTAAGAATCGTAATAAGGGAACAGAAGAGTTCCCCGGTTTACGATGCGAACCTTCAGCCATGTGCGCTTTACCGACTCGCCAGGGATGTCAAAAACCGTTTCGCGCCAGTTCCAGGGCGTACCGGAAACATTCCATTCGCCAAGATAAACGTCGTCGGCGAAAAGTTCCATGCGATAGGCGAAGGTTTCCGCTTTGCCGGTGTTATCGCAAGTGCGCAAGATCAAATGAACGGGAGCGCCGGGCGTGAGATTGAACAGATTGAACGATTCTTCCCCGTTTATGCGCCGTCCAGCGTCGACAATATCGTAGCGGTTGAGAATTCCTTGCTGGCGCAAGCGGGGAATCAGTTCCTCCCGTTCGTTCTCAATATTTGGCCATGTTTCGTCGATCTCCTCGTGATACCCAAAATTGCGCCGGAAAGGGATGGGAATTTCCGGATGGCGCCATCCATTCGTCTTACAGGCGTAATTGTGATTCTTTTCCGAATGCACATCGGCGGCGTCCAGAAAATCCCGAACCGTCCAGCCAGGTTTTATGGTTGCATTGCGAGGAGATTCTTCCATTCCCGCATATTCCCAATTGATCCGATAAACGGTTTTCTCAAAGGATTTATCGAAAGGATCGGGAAATTCGACTAGCGGACGATAAAAAATATCGTAGGTGCGAGCCATTTCTTTGAACCAAAGCGGGAAGACGGCGGCAACCTGGGGACGATTCTCTGGGGGGATATGTTCCAATTCTTCATAAAGCGCCCCTTCTCCCAAGCGATAAGGAAGCGTTACGCCATTGGTCGTTAAACCTACGAGATCGTAGGCTGGAAAATCGCCGAAATAAACGAGGGCGCCTGCGTCGTTGATGGCGATGGTTCCGGGAATTTGGTTATGAACCAGCCAATGGGCGGTTTGAACCTGTTTTTCGTAAATCGTCGCCGATTGATTGGAGAAGCGGGCGATCCAATGGGGAAAATAAGAGATATGAATTAATAGAGCGGCGGCGGCTATCGTCAACGCGGGAATGGAGGAGCGATCGGCGATCCAGGAGAAACAAACATCTATTCCGGCGGCGCCCATCAATAGAAACAGAGGGATGAGGGGGACAAGATAACGGAAACTATGCAGCGACCAGACTTCCAACGTGGCGGCGGCGGCTAATGAGACCGCTATCGGCGCACCCAGCCAAAGAGCAATCCATTTTCCTTGCGAACTACGGGAAAGAAAGACGCCGAGCCATCCCGCAAAAGCGAATAGCAACAAGCCGGGAAGGATATATTCTCCCGCCAAGGGAGTGATGGAGGGATGTCCGAAAAAGAATTTTACGATGGCGAAGAGGTTAGAGAGATATGTATCCGTTTTTTCGTAGAGCGTCATGAAAGGATTGTAGAATAGGCTTTTGGCGACAAGACCGTTGCCGCTCGATCGGCCCATTGTTTGAAGATAGAACAGAGACGGACCGATAAGTGAAAAGAAGAGAAATAGGAGAGACGACCAGAATTTTTCGCTTTGAACATGCCATTGGCGCCAGGAGCCGTTCCAAATGCTTTTCATGGCTAACAAAAAGATCAATACCGCCGCTATAATGACGCCTTCGGGGCGGCTCAAGGCAGTCAATCCTAACAGCAGCCCTAGGAGGGGAGAGTATCCTTCGTTGCGCAAAAGCCAATGGAACGAAAAAAGAAGCAAACACGTAAAAAGGGCGATTTCCATGCCCCCCCAAAATGCCCACGCCATATACCCAGAACAGAAAACCAATCCCGCCGAGCATAAGCCGATCCAAGGGCGGGATAAATCCTCGCCAAGGCGGAGGAGAGAATAAAACACGCCTGCCACGGAAAACAAGGCGATGATATGCGACCATATTATCAAGCCAATTCCATGAAAGCCTACTAAATAACCGAAAGCCAGAACATGGACGTAGAGAAAACTGGTCTCGCCGCCGCTGACCGGTTCGCCGTCATGGTATTGAAAATAGGCGCCGCGCGCCATTTGTTTGGCGTATTGCAAATGGATGAATGAATCGTCAAGGGGAAAGGATAAAGCGCCGGTTAGATTATATTGCGCGCCAATGAAGATCGCGCCTTGCGCCAGGGCGAAGAGGAGGCATAAACCGAAGCGTTTGGTTTGGGTGCGAAAAAGCCAATCGCCGGCGAGGGCGGTTATTCTCCCTCGCCGGATAACATTTACATCTTTGTCATCCCGCCAAATCTTCACCTTCGTCCACTCTTCAAACGAATAACTCAAGGTCAGAAAAAACCTTGCCCTTGTCACCCTAACAAAAACGACTAGGAGACTTAGGGACAGTGGGACAAGGGGACTTGGAGACTTATCACCTAGTCTCAAAGTCTCCCTGTCCCAAAGTCTCCCTGTCCCAAAGTCTCCCTGTCCCAAAGTCTCCCTGTCCCAAAGTCTCCCTGTCCCAAAGTCTCCCTGTCCCAAAGTCTCCCTGTCCCAAAGTCTCCCTGTCTCAAAGTCTCCCTGTCTCAAAGTCTCAAAATCCCTACTCCGACCAGGCGATGCGCAAGCCTCCGGTGTTGCGCTGGGAATCGGGGGGAAACTTGCCTCTGTCGGCGCTGCGCAGATATTCCGGACGTCCCATCCAGGAAGAGCCGCGCATGACTTTTTCCTCGCCCCAATCCATACCGATCGGATCGATCTGCGGATCCGGCGAATAGGGGCCGTACCAATCTTGACACCATTCCCATACGTTGCCGAACAGATCGTACAATCCCAATGGATTGGGCTTCAATTGGCCTACGGAGTGCAATTCGCCGTCGGAATTGTTGCGGAACCAGGCGTATTTTTCCCAATCCTCATCGGAAACGTCATTGCCCAGATAAGAAGCGGTTTGCGTACCGGCGCGGGCGGCGTATTCAAATTCGGCTTCGGTAGGCAGCCGGAAGCATCCGCCTGTTTTAAGCGAATTGAGTTGGCGGATGAAGTGTTGGCAGTCGTCCCAGCTGACTTTATTGACGGGAAAATCGCGGCCGGCGTCCGTAGAGGGATTGTTGCCCATCAATGCCTTCCATTGCGCTTGGGTGATTTCGTAAGCGCCTAAATAGAAATCCTTGGAAATCATTACGCGATGTTGGGGGCCTTCGTTCGCTTCGCGTCCTGCTTCCGATTCCGGGCTGCCCATGAGGAAGGAACCGGGGGAGATGCGGACGAGGCGCAGGGGAACGGCGCCTTGGGGAAGATTGGGCAAATCGACCGTAAATTCGGCGGTGGCGGCTTTTGTCTTGGCGGATTGTTCCGGCGTCATGGCGCAGGATAGAATAAAAAAAACAAGCAGGAGCGCGCCTACGATGCGGTATTGGCGGATCGATCGTTGAATCCTCATCGTTTTCTACCTCCTTGGCTTTAAATTTTTATCCATAGAATACAAGTAAAGGAGATAAAAAACAACAAAGGGCCGGTTGATATATCCGCCCCTTTTTTTGAAGCGCAAGAAAGAGGACATGGGGCCGCTTATTCCTCCGGCGGCGGTGCGCTTTCGACGATCATCGTTTCTCCGCGAAGTCTTTGCGCGATATGGTAAGATAGGGTAAGCAATCCCCGCGTAAGATGTTCGTGCACCAGGATCACGCCTTCGGGAACGACCAATTCCGTCGGAGCGAAATTCCAAATTCCCTTGACGCCCCCTTCCACTAGACGTTCGACGACATCCTGAGCGGCGGGAGCGGGAACGCAAACCACGCCGATGTCGATCGCCAGATCCCGGCAGATTTGCACCATCTTTTCGGCGTCGTTGACGTGAATATCGCGCACGGAGTAATTGTAGAATTTGGGATTGACGTCGAAAATCGCCTTCATCTTGAAGCCCTGATTTTCGAATCCCATGTAATTGGCCACTGCTTGGCCGATATTGCCGAAACCCACGATCGCGAAAGAGAGCGATCCGCGGGAAAGAAAAACTTCCCGAATGGTTTCCAGCAAAACCGCGACCTCATATCCGACGCCGGTCTGCCCGCGAACTTTCAAGGGCAGAAAGTCTTGTTTGACTACGGCGGGATTGACGCCCAAAAGATCGGCCAGCTTGCGCGTCGAGATTTGAGGAATGCCCTTGTGGTGGAATTCCTGAAGAACATTCAGGTATCTCGACATGCGGATCAAAGCGGCTTCGCTTAAAATTGGTGGATGTTCGCCAGAATTCATTACTGTCCCCATTCGTGTGAGAATGCTGTCGTTATGAGAAAAAACCGGCCCGCCGATGAAATCGCATGTTGAAATAAAAATCTTTTATCTTCTATTACGCCTTTTCGGACCTATCGAATTCGCCTGGTCAAAAGAGCAGGAAGGGTTTCATTGTTATGCGTTATTGAATCACGAAACCACGAAATTACTCGAATTCCACGAAATTTTGAATCACAGATATCGCGGATTTTTTTGGATTTCACGGAACAACGCAATTCACGGCGTGATCCCATGCGCCAATTTTTTTTCTTTTTTTTCGTGTTTTTCTTCGATTCGAAACGGCGATTCTAATTGACTACTGAGCCTCTTGCAAAACTCTATAATTCCTCCCCCAAGCTTGGGGGAGGTTAGGATGGGGTTGAGATAAGTCTAACAAAATCAACCCCCCTCTAACTCCCCCCAAACTTGGGGGGAGAATTAAAGCGTAGACTTTATCCATTTTGCAAGAGCCTCTATTTATAAAGATATTCAACCCAAATCGAAAGGGGATTTTAGCATAATTCTAATGAAAGTCCCATGCTCGTTTCGGATAAGGATATATTTATCTATCGGAAGCATCGGCGAGACTGTTCGGTGAACGCCTGGGAAACGAAGCCGATAGCGGGATGAGGTTCTATCGCCTTATTCGCTGCCGATGAGCGCTTTGGGTCTTGGCAATTGGATTTTTGGATTCAAAATAGTTTCAAGACGATGGATGCTACGGGGAAAAAAAGATAAGGTTAACGATGAATATACTTGGAATATCCGCCTTCTACCACGACAGCGCCGCTTGCTTGATTAAGGACGGAGAGATCGCCGCCGCCGCTCAGGAAGAGCGATTTACGCGCAAGAAGCATGACGCTTCTTTTCCCACTCACGCCATCAAAGCCTGCATGAAGTCGGCGGGCGTCAGCAAGGACCAATTGGATTACGTGGCGTTTTACGATAAGCCTTTCGTCAAATTCGAACGGATATTGGAAACCTATTTATCCGTCGCCCCTGCGGGCTTCCAATCGTTCCTTATGGCGATTCCGCTTTGGCTGCAAGAGAAACTATGGCTGCCCAAAGTGATTAAAGACTCCTTCGATTACGAGGGGCCAATTCTCTTTGGCGATCATCATGAAAGCCATGCAGCTAGCGCTTTCTATCCCTCGCCTTTCCAGGAAGCCGCGTTTCTGACGATTGACGGCGTGGGAGAATGGTCGACAACGACTTACGGCTGGGGACGCGGTTCCGAGTTGAAGGTCTTGGGGGAGACGCGCTTTCCCCATTCGTTGGGATTGCTCTATTCCGCCTTCACCTATTACACCGGCTTCAAAGTCAATTCCGGGGAATATAAAGTCATGGGCCTGGCGCCTTACGGGGAGCCGAAATACGTAAAGACCATACTGGACGAGCTGCTCGATCTGAAAGAAGACGGATCGTTCCGGATGAATATGGAGTATTTCAATTACCTGTCCGGCCTCACCATGACCAGCGAGAATTTCGACAAACTTTTCGGCGGACCGCCGCGCCAGCCGGAAAGTTTGGTAACGCAAAAAGAGATGGACCTCGCCCGTTCGGTGCAGGAAGTGACGGAAGAGATCATGATGCGCATGGCTCGCCATGTCCACAAAGAGACGGGGATGAAAAACCTTTGCCTAGCGGGCGGCGTGGCGTTGAATTGCGTGGCCAACGGCAAGATTTTACGCGAAGGCCCCTTCGAATCCATCTGGATCCAACCGGCGGCGGGAGACGCGGGCGGGGCGTTAGGCGTGGCGCTAAGCGTTTACCACCGCTATCTTAACCATCCGCAGCCGTCCAAAAATGGGCGCGACCTGATGCGCGCGGCGCTATTGGGTCCCATGCACTCGGACGAGGAGATTAGGCAGTTTCTCGATCGGCATGGCTATCCTTATAAGGAAGTTACGGAAGAGGAACTCGCCGTTCGGGGAGCGGAGTTGCTCATGAACGAAAATGTCGTGGGCTGGTTCCAGGGACGCATGGAATTCGGTCCCCGCGCCTTGGGAAGCCGCAGCATTCTGGGCGACGCCCGTTCGCCGCGAATGCAATCCAAGATGAATCTGAAGATCAAGTTCAGGGAATCGTTCCGCCCCTTCGCGCCGGTGGTGCTGAGGGAGAAAGTGAACGACTATTTCGAGATGGATGTGGAATCTCCCTATATGCTGCTGGTGGCGCAGGTGCAGAAATCCCGCCTCATCCCCATGACGGAGGAACAGAAAAAACTCTTCGGCATCGAGAAATTGAATATCCCCCGCTCCGACATTCCGGCCATCACTCATATCGATTACTCCGCGAGAGTGCAGACGGTCGCCCGCGAAGACAATCCGCGCTACTACGATCTCATCAAGGCGTTCGAAGCGAAAACGGGCTGCGCCGTGCTGGTCAATACCTCGTTCAACGTGCGCGGCGAACCAATCGTATGCGCGCCGGAAGACGCTTACCGCTGCTTCATGCGGACGGAGATGGATTATCTTATCATGGGGCGTTGCATCATCGACAAACGCGAACAACCCGCTTGGGCCAACGACGCCGACTGGAGGAAGGAATTCGCTCTTGATTAAACCAAACCTGGATCTTAGCGCTAAAGACTTGAGAAAATTCGGATGCTTGATGGCGGGCGTAATCGCTCTCCTAAGCCTGATCGCCGTTTGGCGGGAACACTGGATGACCGCCTATTTTTTGTGGACGATCGCGGGAGTAGTATTTTTGCTTCCCGCTTTGGTTTTCCCCGAGAATCTGCGGACTGTTTATAAGTATTGGATGAAATTTGCTTTATTCCTGGGATGGCTCAATTCGCGAATTATCCTTTTTCTTATTTTTTTCTTTATGTTTATCCCCATTTCCGTTATTCAAAGAATTATTGGCCGCGATCCAATGCATCGAATTTTCGAACCGGAAGCAAAAAGCTATTGGATCGATCGCTCCCAGGAAAAATACAATCCCAAGCATTTCGAACGCCAATTCTGATTTTTTAGAAGATGGGTTGAGAAGGCGGCCCGCTTGATTCTTTATAAAACTTATTAAATCATGTTACGCACGATGGGAATTTAAATGAATCTCTTCCTATCGTCGTTAGAATCACGAAAACACGAAATGAAAAAGAAAAACACGAAAAAGGAATCCCTTCATAAACCCGCCGTTAAAACGGCTGGCTATTGTCGTTTGCCCCTTTAAAAGGGCATTAAAATAGGAACTCCTTTCAAGGCTGGGATGAGAAACTTCGTGGAATTCAAGCCTTTTTGCGAATCAAAAGAGCAATAATCCTTAAAACCCAACGCCTTTTCGAACGATTTTTCGATGGCATGAAAGTACTGGCTGCGTAACATGAGTTATTAAATCGTAAGATGGGGCACTTTGTTTGACCCATCAATTACTCCTCTGAGCCTCTTGCAAAACTCAATAATTCCTCCCCCATGCTTGGGGGAGGTTAGGAGGGGGTTGCTTTAAGTCTAACATAATCAACCCCCCTCTAACTCCCCCCAAGCTTGGGGGGAGAATTTAAAAGCGGATTTTATTAATTTTGCAAGAGCCTCCTCTATTAAATAATTATGATGGGTCAGAAAACGCGACCCATCCTACGAATTCAATCGACAGGTCATCCCTCTCATCGTTTTGGTATATCTATTGCATATAGCATTCTCGAATCATCGAAAATTATTGAGGAATTAGGCGGCCGTCTTGCGCGCATCGACTCGTTTTCGCGGGCCGCCGGGCGGATTTATTTTGAGCAAAACCGCCGGAAAAATCCGGGTGGAGTCAAGTCTGCCCCTTCCTTTACCGATATTAAGAGACGAATGCTATAAGACTCTGGAATGATTTGTTTTCCATCAACGGCCCTCAATGGGATCATCCTGGAAAACCAAACCTCGGCAGGATAAAACAATGATGTCCGAAAACAGGCCGTATACCCCGTCGCGCAGAACCCTCCTTTTCGCCTTCTCTCTGATTCTTTTTACAAACTCGCTGGGAGGAAAAGCTTTCTCCCAGATTCGCGTCGTGGGGGCAAGACATGCCAGCTTTCCCTATGCGGCGGCGCAGGCGGAGATCGCCAGCATCACCATCGAAACCGTCGCGGGAATTCCGGGAAATCCCGGCGTCAATATCGACGGCCTACCCGCGACGCAATCCCGGCTCAACTCTCCGCAAGACGTCGAGTTTCTTCCCGATGGAACGCTGCTCATCGCCGATATGAACAACAACCGCGTCGTACGCTTCAATCCCCAAACCCAAATTCTGGACGCTTTCGCCGGAACTGGCTTCAACCGCACCAGCGGCAATACCAAATACGCTACGGAAGCCGATATCTCCGCTCCGAGAGGCTTAGCCGTCGACGGCCTAGGCAACGTCTACATCGCCACGCAATACCAAATCCGTTACGTAAAACCGAACGGAATCATCGATCTCTTCGCTGGATCCACCGCCGGAGACGCGGGAGACAACGTTTCCGCCCGCGAGGCTCAGTTTCAAAAGTTGGGAGGGTTGGCCTACGATCCCACGACAGGGAATATATTAATGGCGGACATCGTCAATCATAAAGTGCGCCAGGTTTCACCCGAGGGAATCGTTTCCACGCTGGCGGGAACCGGCGTCATCGGCGACGGCGGAGACGGGGGGCCGCCGCAAAACGCGCAACTCTTCAGTCCGATGGATGTGGAAGTCGACGCCAACGGAACCGTCTATATCGCCGAACGCCTGGGAAGCCGCATCCGCATGATTAAGGACGGCATAATCCAGACCATCTACGACGACGTAATCAATCCCAATTTCAAAAAACCCCGCGGATTGGCCGTTCTCAACGATATCTTTCTCTATATCGCCGGAGACGATAATTTCATCCGCCGCTACGCGCTTTTCGAGAACAATATCGAGGGGGTCGCCGGAACCGGCGAGGTTGGATTTTCCGGCGACGGCGGAGCGGCGCAAGACGCCATCCTCAACGCTCCGGCGGGCGTGGCCGTCGATTCCTATCAGAATCTTTACGTCGCCGATTCCGGCAACCATGTCATCCGCCGCATCAATATCCCTCCGCATACGATCCCGCCGACCCCGACGCCAACGATGACGCCGACGCCTACGACTTTCGCTACTCTGGGACCCACCGCCACGCCGACGCGGACGCCCAAGCCCCGGACGCCGACGCCGACGATGACGCCCCATCCTTCCGCTACGCCGACGCCTACGCCTACGGCGCTGCCGGGGGGGCAACTGGCTCCGGCGTTCATTACCGGCAATTCACTGGGGCCGAATTACGTTTTTTATACGAATTCCGCTTTTCTTGACGTACCCAGCGATCCCAGCGAACGAAAAGTGAAAATTCTCCTTTCCTCCACAACGGACGGAACCGGCGCTTTGCTCACGCGCGACAGCATCGCTCTTTCCGTAACTCATCCCGATGGAACCGTATCCGACGCTACGAAAACCTTCGTCGATTTCGACGCTCCGCAGCCGCCTTGGGAAGTGACGGACTTGTTCAAGAAAGGCTTGAATAACGTCAAAGTCCGCCTTATCGACTTGAAGGGCGTCAATTATTCCAGTTTCGCTCTTTATCTGGTCGTATTTTCGGCGCCCGTCTTGCGCGATCTTCCCGACATACGCGGCCTGGTGAACGAAAAATTGGACAATGTTTACAACCTGAACGACTACATCTACGACCGCGATACGCCCAAGGAAGATATATCGTGGACCATCGAGCAGGAACAGGACCAGCCGAAAGTAACGCTAGGAATGAATAATTCTCTCTCCGTCGATTCCAGCGATAAAACATTGGAAACCGGTTTCCTTGTGAGAGCGTCCGATACAATCTTCGAAGTGTCGGAAGAGGTTGAAATCAAGATATCCACTTTCCGCCTGAACGAGTTCATTCTTCCCGACGCGCCGCTGGTGGAGGATTTTGCTTACGTATCGCCCTATACGCTGCGAAATCTGCTCGACCCCCCCGGAGTCAACATAGCGAACGTACCTTTCGAAACTACCTTCGCGGGGGATAACGGATTGAAAGCGGCGTTGGTAGCGCGGGGCGACGTATTTCTGTTTCCTGAATTTCCCGGCAGCGAGGTCAAGGAGCCATTGCGCGTTTCCATCGTTGGCAAGCGGCTCAATCAAGCCGACGATATGGACGCCGCCGTCGTCCATACCTCTTCCGTCGTCTCACCCGAAAAAGGCGACGGGGAGAGGAATTATAATTTTTCGGCGGCCAATCTGAGCGAAACCGGGTGGGACATCAGCGGCATCAACGCCAACATGTTCAAGCCGGGAGACGTTCGTCTCGATTATATCCCCTCCGATCCGGTATCATTCATTACCGACGGCTACGGAGCTTTCTTCACTGTCGAACCCGGCGAAGCCATCGCGCTGGTAAGCCAACGGCTCGATCTTCCGCCCGGCCCCGCCAAAATTTCCATGTGGTTCGCTTTGGAAAAACCGGACGACAATTATAAAGACCTACCCGTCATTACGTTGGCTTTGACGGAGGACAGTTCGAATATTTCATACATCAGCGTTACAGGATCGGAAATTTTGGGCGACAGCCGTTATCAATACATCTGCACGTACTTCGACGTCGTCGAATCCGGCAATGTCTACGCCCTTATCCAGGTCGTCGGCGCGCAAAAATCCGGACGAGCGGAAATCTTCGTCGATAACGTCCGCATTTATCCCGTCGAACGGGACATCGACATGGCGCTAGGCGTAACACGGCTGCCCGTGGAGTTCGATGGAACGCTTGAATCTAACATCAAAGGATTGGGATTGCTGATCGAAGAATTCCGTTTCGGCGGCGCCGCATCCATCACCAAACTCGCCAATCGCACTGTTTATCCCAGCGGATATAGCCAATCTCTCATGCTCTCCAGCGGGCGGGAATCCAATTCCGGCGTTCTAGTGCAAATCGGACATAATGAAATCGAAGAAAAACTCTATCCACGCGTCGTTACGACCCGCGCCTACGTTCAGTCCTTGAACGAAGTCGGCGGCGTCTTCGCCATTGGACTGACGAACGGCAACGTGGAGATGGCGACGTTTATATCCAATGAACGTATGCCTAAAGCGCCGGAATGGCGGCAGGTATCCGCCAGCGGATGGATTTCCCGGGTAGGCCCGATCGTTCCCTTGATCGTAATGCAAAACCGGAATACCCCCGGCCCCTTTTCGGGCATCGTCCTCGACGGCGCAACGCTGGCCGTTGACGACATTACGATGGAAGCCTTCCAAGATACGCCGTACATGTGGGATCACAAACAAGTTCCCGACGATCTTCAATAGGCCAAAATGATAGTGGTTAGTGACCAGTGGCTAGTGGTTAGTTAGGCTGAATAAGTTCGAAGCGTAACGATCGTAGGATGGGTCGCGTCGTTTGACCCATCGATTGCATCTGGGATACTTTCTTCGGAAGAAAAATCCATCCTTCCTTATTCCATCTTGCCAATCCAAATTCCAATAAAAATGGAAGGGCGAATAGGCCCTTCCATTTTTTCGATCGTTATCCATTCCATCAATATAGAAATAAAAACCTGTTAAAATAGTTGCTTGCGCACGATGGTTTGATGGCGCGAGGGGCCGACGGAAATGACGGCTATGGGCGTATCGATCCACTTTTCGATAGCATGAACGTAATCCTGCGCATTTTTCGGAAGCTGGCCGAATTGCGTGATTCCGGATATGTCTTCTTTCCAGCTGGGCAGCGTTTCGTAAACAGGTTCGCATTCGCTTAACACATTGGCGTTGGCGGAAAGGACGGACCGCGTTTCGCCCCTCAGCCGATACGCAACGCATACTTTGATCTCGTCCACGGCGCTTAAAATATCCAATCGAGTGAGGCCGATATCGGTAAGGCCGGATACGCGGCGCGAATAGCGCAAGAGAGGAATATCCAGCCAGCCGCAACGGCGGGGACGTCCCGTCGTAGCGCCGAATTCGCCCACCGGCCCCGCCGTTCGCAGGCGATTCGCTTCTTCATCGAAGAGTTCGGTCGGGAAGGGGCCTTCGCCGACGCGGGTGGTGTAGGCTTTGGCGATGCCGATGACGGCGGAGATTTTCATGGGCGGGATGCAGCCGCCAGTGCAAACGCCTCCCGCCGTCGTATTGGACGAGGTCAAATAAGGATAGGTTCCAAAATCGATATCGAGCAGCGTTCCTTGGGCGCCTTCGCAGAGAATCTTCTTGCCTTCCGTGAGCGCTTTTTCGATAATCTCGGTCGTATCGGCGATAAACGGCGCCAGCTGGCGCCCGCAATCCAGCAATGATCGATAGAGTTGCTCCCCGTCCACTGGTTCGCCGCCGTACACATTCTGGATTATGCTGTTTTTGAGAGGCAGGACGGTATCCAGCCGCTGTTTGAGGATTTTTTCGTCACACAAATCGAACAACCGCACTCCCACGCGGCCGACTTTATCCATATAGGCGGGACCGATGCCGCGCTTGGTGGTGCCGAGACCCTTGCCGCCCCGCCGTTGTTCTTCCAAACCGTCGAGGAGACTGTGATAAGGCATTATTAGATGCGCCTGGCCGCTGATCTTCAAGCGTTCGGGCGTTACTTGAAGACCTTGCTTCTTCAATTCTTCCAGTTCCTGCAACAGAATGAAAGGATCGACGACGACGCCGTTGCCAACGATGTTGAGGGTGGCGGGATTGAGCATCCCGCTGGGTATGAGGTGGAAAATGAATTGTTTTCCATTCACGTGGATCGTGTGTCCCGCATTATTGCCGCCTTGATGGCGCACGACGACATCCGCATCCTTGCAAAGGAAATCGATGATCTTTCCCTTGCCTTCATCGCCCCATTGACTGCCTACAGTAACCACTACCGGCATAATTATTCCCTCGCCAATGAATTTAGTATTCGACTTGAAATCGGAACAAACGGGATATCATAACTCATACGGCTGAAAACTACAATATGCGGAAAGAAGACCTAAGCGGCGTCCACTTCTTCCACGATCTCTTCGATCGCATCGGGAAACAGCCCCAACTCGAAGGCGAGATCGAGAACGGTATGCCGGTCGCGGATATCCCGCGCTAGACGCACGGAACGCGCCGCTTCCTCCTTAGAGACGCCCAAATCGCGCAGCGTATGCGGCGCTCCGGCGGCTATAAGCGGCGTTTGGAGATCGATCAAGCGGGGAATTTGGAGCATCGTCAGACCTTCGCGCAAGCGGGGCCATTGTTCGCGTAGAATGGCGAGGCGGGCGTCCGCTTTATCGCGTTTGCGCTTAGCGTGATCCAGAACGGCGCCGGCGAGGATTCCATGATCGCGGCGTATGCGTTGTTCTTCCACATCCCACGGCGCCGGATCGGCGAATATAGGTTTTTCCAGAGCCAGAATCCGCTGATAGACCGCCGCGCAGAGGCAGGACGAAACTCCCACTTGCGCCCCGTGCAACCGCATAGGCTTGTCCTGCGCGAGAGCTTCCATGTCCCAGAAGTGGCTAATGAGATGTTCACCGCCGCTGGCGGGACGGCTGTCGCCTGCGACGGCCATCGAAACGCCGCTGAGCGTAAGGGCTTCTCCCAGCGCTTGGAAAGCCGCTTCTTCGCCTCGCGCCAGTGCGGAAGCGCGGGCGACCGCTTGGCGAATCGCTCGATCCACGATCTTTCCGGGGAGATCGTCGAAGCGGCCGCCTTCCAACTGGACGCCCATCCACCAATCCGCTGCGCATAAGGGCTTGCTGAGCAGATCGCCCAATCCCGCCTGAGCCAAGGCGGGCGGCGCGGCGCGCAGGATGTTCGTATCCAGAATGATGGCGCGGGGCGGCGCGGCGGGCAGGGTGACTTTGACGCCTTTCATCATAATGGCGGCGATGGCGCTGGCGTAGCCGTTCATGCTGGCGGCCGTTCCCGCGACGATGTAGGGAATTTTTCGTTGATAGGAAATATATTTGACGAGATCGTTGATTACGCCGCTGCCGATGGCGATAAGACCGCTTTTTCCATCCGCTAAGGAAAGCGCACCGTTGATCGCCGCTTCGTCCCCGTGCGTATGGCGTGGAAGCAGATGGGGAGCAGGTTCGGCAGGCGCCTGGCCGTCACGCATAAACGCTTCCCACGTATCGGGATCGGCGATGCGCAGCGTTTTTTCTCTCAAATAACGCTCGATGGCTTCCGGCAGATGGCGGATAACGCCGGGGCCGATCCAGACTTCCTGCGTCAGATTCAATCCCGAAGGCAAAGGGACGGGGCAAAGTTCTTGCAGTTTCATGATGCATCCTGCGGAGCGATAGTTTGGACATCGAAATAGGCTAGGCGAAAGAATACCTGCGCAGACGCGTAGATTCAACCGATGGGAAGGAATCCGTTTTGGAGAAAGGAATTTACGGCGAATGATCTAGGCGCAATAAAATTCGCGAAAAATACAGTTAAAATATATTCCATATATGGATCGATGTAAGTTTTTTGACTTCGCTCATATTCCATATATTTGTCTGATCCTCTCCCGCCGTTGCCAAATAATGGCCTAAAGGAGAAAAGCATACGGAGTTGACTTTGCCGGCATGATGAAATGCATAAAGCAATCGTCCGCTTTCCGCCTCCCATAAGCGGGCGGTCATATCCAGGCTTCCCGTCAGAATCATCGATCCATCTGGAGAATAATCAACGGAGGTGATCGAATCTTCATGAGATAAAATCTCTTGCTGCATTGCGCCGGTTTTAGCGTCCCATATGCGAGCCGCGCCGTCCGCCCCTCCAGACAATATTTTCGTTCCGTCGGGCGAATAGGCGAGAGAATTTACATAACCTGCATGAGCATTCAGCGCATAAATCGCATCGCCGGAATTTACATTCCAAACGATAAGCGCTCCGCCCCAATCGCCGCTGCAAAACATGGTAGAATCGGGGGAAAAGGCAATAGCGCTGACAAACTGTTCATGTTTAATAAAAAGTTGGTAGGTTTTCGCTTTTATATCGTAAATGCCAATGTTTTTCTCCATGTATGAAATCGTACCGGATAGAAGTTTTTGACCGTCGTGAGAAAAAGTAAGCGTATTGAATCCAAAACCGCATACTTTACTTTCCGATTCAATATCATATACATAAGAACCAGCATTTAATGTCGCTCCCAATACCCATTTTCCATCGGGAGAAAATTCGGCGTCCGATACGACGACATCATTCGACGTGAATATCTTTATCACTTGTTCGGATATCCTATCCCATAGAATGACGCGGCCCCACCCTCCGCTTTTGGTCCAGGTGCTGTCGGTAGTAAGCAATTGCGTTTCATCGGGAGAAAAATCGACATTTTTTGTAGGAGGGAATATGGCTTCCGGTTCGAGGTTTGCGGTTTCCGATGAAAATAACGGCAAAGCGTTTATCAATAAGAAGGCGAGCAGAAAGAATCTTTGTTTATACATTATATCCATATTACCTCCATATATTTTTTGCCGCCAACCAATTATATTGATTTATTGGTCATTGTCTAGGATATCACAAATAACTAAAAATTGTCTATTATATTTTATGTAATCATTTTGAGTAGGAGATATAATTGAAATTGAAATAATAGGTAGATTTTAGTTTAGAAAGAAAAATCGATTCTTTCATGGAACTTTTCTCCTTTTATCCCTTTTTCTCGCTTAATCCAAGTAATTTGCGGCAAGGCTGGTCTATTCGATGAGAGTTCATTATGATGAAAGATCGGCCTTAAACTTCGATCACCGATGCGTTGAACCATGCCTTTGCTTCATACCGATGCTTTGATTATGCGGCGGCGGCCTACGCGCGACGCCGATGCTCTCGTTACTCTCTTTGGCGAGAAGGGGGGAAAGATTGTCGCTTCCACCAAGAGCGTGATGAAGACGACCAGCCGCCTGGCTGGAATTACGCAGCCTTTCAATCAATTGCACGCCATCCTTTACGCCAAGAGCGAGGATCAAGAGATATGGACGCTGACCCAGGCGTCGTTGATCCGCTCGTTTTCCGCGATTCAAACCGATTTGAACCGTATGGCTTTCGCTTCCTGTCTGGTGGAATGGCTGGATATTCTCAGCGGGGAGTTCGAATCCAACCAGCCGGTTTGGCAACTACTGATTGCGTCGATGGAGAGATGGGAACGCCAGGAGCCCGGCATGGAAGACCTTTTTTATTGTCAATGGCAATTGTTGCGGGATGCGGGCTTCGAGCCTCAAATCGGAACGTGTCTGCGATGCCGAAGCGTCGAAGCGTCAAGTTGGAAATATTCCGTAAAGGAGGGCGGCGTACTCTGCCGAAAATGTCCGGGAGAGGGATTGACCCTTAGTCACGCTTCGATGTTATCGTTAAGGAAATTGGCGGCCAGCCCGCAGCCGCCGTCTTGGCAAATTGCCATAGAACAAAAAAATGAAATCCATCTCCTGCTGGATCGTCATTTGGAGTATCATGGAGGCATGGCGTCCAAAGCGTCCCGTTTTCTCGACAAGTTGTTGGAAAAAGGGAAAACGGGCGTCTCTAACGGTTCGATTTTGCGCGAGGAGAAGGAATGCCGCCTATGAAAAAGATTATGATTCTCGGCATTGGCCCCATCGCCGGAGAGAACGCGGCCAAATTTCACGGCGGCGGCAACCGCGCCTGGCATTTGACCAAACCGCTGCTGGATCGCGGCGCCGAAGTGGTCCTGGTCTGCATGAGAATAACCGATAAAGCCGGTTCACCCGCTCCCGACGAAATCTGCAAGAAAAATGACGGATTGACCTATTACAGCGTCGACGAAGTGCGGCGATTCGGCGACGACGATTATCTGCGCTCGCTTATCGCTGAGCATAAGCCCGATGCGCTCGCCGGCGCCTGCGATTATCCCGCCGCCCGCGCCGCCGCCGTCGCCGGCGATATGCCGCTATGGGCCGACATTCATGGCTATCCTATGGGCGAAGCGCAAGCCAAGGCGTTTCGTTATAACGAACAAGGCTATATCCATCATTTTTGGAACATTCATCGCGAAGTCCTGCTGCGGGGCGACCGCTTTTCCGTCACTTCCGAACGACAGCGCATGGCCCTTATAGGCGAACTGGGAACGATGGGGCGGCTCAACGGCTATACGTTCGGCGAACCGCTGGTTACGCAAATTCCCATCGGTTGGGATCCGGAGGCCTCTTTCCAATATAATCATAGGAAAAAAGAGGACGAGATGATCGTCTTCTCTTGCGGAGGCTACAACCTTTGGTGCGACGCCGATACGATGTTCCAAGGGTTGGAAAAAGCGATGGAGCGGGACAAGCGCATACGTTTTCTCTCGACAGGCGGCGCCATCGACGGACATGACGAGAAGACCTATCCCCATTTTCAGCATTTGGTTAGCCAATCGCGCTTTCGCGATCGATTCGATTTGCGGGGATGGGTTTCGGGGGAAGAATTGAATCGCTGCTTCAACCGCGCTCATCTCGGCTTCAATGTGGATTTTCCCTGCTACGAGACGCTGATTGGAGCGCGAAACCGTTTGACGGAATTCATGGCTCGCGGCGTTCCCATCCTGACGACGCTGGGAACGGAAATCAGTCAGATTCTATTCTACAAAGGAATGGCTTTAAGCGCGCCCATGCAAAATCCCGCAGCGCTGGCTAACGAAATCGTGCTTGCCGCCGATCATCCCGATAAGATTGAAAAACTCGCCCACGCCGCCCGCCAACTTTTCGAGATGCAATATACCTACCACGCCACGGCGAAGGAATTCGTGGAATGGTGCGAAAATCCCGCGCACAGCTGCGATTATGGACAACCCCCGGTAACGCTGGATTACCGCCGCTTGGAGGCGGCCCGAAAATCGCCCGAATCGTTTCTATCGCGCCTAAGGAAAAAGGTTAAACGATGACACTGAGATGGTTTCGCGAGTGGCCTCCGAACGCCTTGACCGGATGAGGAAGGCGATTATATTTATTTCTCGCAGTTTCGATGACCGAAAACCAATGCGCCAACGTAGCTCAGCCGGTAGAGCAACGGTTTCGTAAACCGTAGGTCGGGGGTTCAAGTCCCCCCGTTGGCTTGAAAAATCCACCCCTGAGAAATCGGGGGTTTTTTGTTGTCGCCAAGCCGCTGGTTCGCAGGAACCGGCTAGACATCTTTCAACTGGGATTTCAGTTTGTTTAGGCCGTCGGGAGATAAGTATAAACCTACAAAACCACAATCAAAGCAAATGAAGGCCTTCAAACCATAATCCCGCCATATAGCCCACCACTGAGATTTTCCTGCTGGTATAAACAGGTTGTTGATATCTCATTTGTCAAGCGACAATTATTCTTCCCCCTCGACGACAATTATTTTTCCCTGTTTGACTCAGCAACCAATCCGTCTTTGAAACGCGGTTATAGGAATGTAGATTTGTGATTTTTTCCTCCTGGGCCTGGG
>JBFMBP010000179.1 GCA_040755155.1 Candidatus Omnitrophota bacterium
CCGCCTCGCCCAAGAAAACGTCGATCCCCGCATCCCATGGCTTTACAACTTCAAACTTGACTTTCGCTTTCGCTAACCGTAGAGTCAAATTTTCTCCCCCTTATAAATCCTTGAATCTTGGGAGAGGGATAAAAAGCGACAATCTTAATGCAGGTTGGTATAAGCCCCCTCACCCTAATCCTCTCCCAAAGGGCGAGGGGACAATTACAAATGTCATAGAGTAATAATGTATAGAGAGCCGTAGGCAGTCGTTGGGAGCGTCGACGCGGCGCTCTCTATCCCTTATTCGTTGAAATATTGGCTCCAATCCATCACGGCTGTGGGATTTCCAATGGCGTAGAGCGTACTGTCATAGGAAGTGATGTAGAGCGTCCCATCCTTGGCCACGACGGGGGAAGAAGCGATATTCGACTTCGTCGCGAAGCGCCATAATTCATTCCCCGCCGGACTCAATGCGAAAAGAACGCCGTCGCTGTCGCCGATGTAAATCGTCCCGTTGCCATCGACGCTCGGCGAGCTGAAGACATAGGCGCCGCTGGTTTGAAAGGTCCATTTCTTGGCGCCATTTTCCGGATCGACGGCGTACAATCCTCCGTCCAGGCAGCCGATATATACGGTTCCGTCTTTTCCGATCGCCGGAGAGGAGATGGTCCCTTTGGGAAGCAGCGTTCGAAACGTCCGATTGCCGGTCGATAAATTGACGGCGAAAAGCGCGCCGTTGGAGGAGAGGCAAGCGCCAACGTATAGCTGCTGGCGGACGGAATCGATAGCGGGGGAAGAGATGATGCGCGCCGGGCTGCTTTGCAGGTCTTCGCTGAGCGTCCATACGCGGCTGGAGGAATTCGGCATAAATTTCATCACGCCCAGTTTTACGTTTCGCGAGTCGGGATCGTTAGCCGCCAGATAAGCGTTTCCGTCTTCGTCCAGCGCGGGTGAGGAGGAGATAAGGCCTTCAAGAGCGGCTTTCCATCGCGTGGTTCCATCGGAGCGAATGGCGTAGAATTGCTCGTTCCAGGACGCGATGTAGGATTGCCCATCGGAATCGATAACGGGCGAGGAAACGATGCGGCGCTCCGTTCCCGTAAACGAAAGGCTCCATTTTAACTTTCCATCCCCGCCGACGGCGTAATATTTCCCGGCGAGATCGCCGAAAAGAATCGCGCCGTCCGGGGCGATGGCGGGAGTTCCAAAGATGGAGTCGCTGGCCTGAAATATCCACATCATGGCGCCGTCCGGCATCAGGGCGTAGAGTTTTCCATCCGTTGCGGCGAGATAGATGGTTCCGTCCGCCGCGATGACGGGTGAGGCGGAAAGCGAGGCGTCCGCCTGGAATTGCCATACTATTTGCGGGGATTTCGGTCCTGCGTTTTCCGTGGCGCCGGTGCGTTGGTTATTGTAATGAAACGTAGGCGCGGCTTCCTCGCTCCCCGCCGTTCCCGCCGTAAAAACGATGGCGAATAGTAAGATGAAAATCTTCCTCATGCTGCTTCTCCCTTTATAGGTCACCGGTTTTTCTTGCCGGGCAGGTAGTTGTAACGCGCTTCCTTGACGCTTAATCCGACGACGTCGATTTCGTTCAGGTTATTGGATCCCAGCCCTTGCTCCGCCGCCAGACGCAGAGTGTTGGCGGCGTTGTAAAAGGGCTTGGAGAAATCTTCCGCCAGAGGATCGAATCCCATAATGGCAGCGCCGACGGCGTCGACGGCGACGCAATTTTGCCCGGCGATGAGCACATGGGGAACGGCGAAGCCGATCTGGGCGCCGTTCCATGCGCCCTCGCCGCCCATCTGCGCCGTAATGCCGTCGATAATGGCCAGATCGATTGGGCGGGCGCGGTTGAGGTCGACGACGATGCGAGGAATGCGGTAGCCTGGATCGTTCGATGCGACGGGCAGGATTTCTCCATCCGCCGCCGGACGCGTTTTGCCATTGTGAAACATATTGCGAATCGTCGTGGCTTGTTCGTTGCCGGGATCGCCGTAAATGGCGTTGGGGGCGATGCCGAAGAGATTTTTCATGGTCAGAGTGATTCCGGCGATGTCGTGATTTTTCATCTTGGCGATGGAGACGAAAACGTCCGTATCGTAATAGCGATGATTGAGATCGAACGATTTGTAGAAGTACGCGCCGTCGCCGACGGGCATAGTCATATAGCGGGAGCCGGTTCCCTTATTGCGGGTGTTTTCCCATTCCAGATTCTGGATCATGGATTCGAAGAGGGCGACGTCGTAATACTGGCGGTTGAAGGATTCGCGTGTTTCGTCGTTGGTAGGATTGCTTTCGCAGATTACGATGCGGCGGGCGCCGTAATCCTGAAACAAGGCGCAGGCGGCCAAGACGACGATGGGATGAGTGTAGACCGTTTCCACCGTGGACAGCGTATAGACGCCAGCTGAGCGGTAAGAGGTTAGATTGACCTTGATGGCGACGGTTTTTCCCTTCACCAGCGATGCTGCGCCGCCGATCCAATCGAAGAGGCGGGAGAGCGAATTTTTAACCTCTGCGAAATCGTAGCGGCGGCAACGGTCGACGCCCACGATGGGATAGACGTCGATTTGGGTATTCGACGCCGTCAGTACGCTTCTTTCGCCCGCCGCCACAATGCCAATCGATGTGGCTTTTAAAAAATTTCGCCGTGAGCATGTTTGCGTCTTTCTCATGATGCATCCCTTGAATCATTCTATAGATTCTTTATTTCCCGCTTATCAAGATACTTTTTTTTCTCGCAAGTCGAAAGAATTAATCAAAGGCGAAAACCTTGCCCTCGGCGCCCGTAAAAAGAATATGATCTTAAGATAACATAGTATTAAAAATTAGTCATAAAATGTCATACATAGGTTCCTTCGACGATATGATTATTCCGGTTTGCCGAAATTCAATCTATTGATTTTCTGCTTTCGGTCTGATTGCGTCCATGGACCGAAAACGCCGAGCCGCATCTTATTTCTTCTTCACATATCGAATAAAATGAAATGCGCGATTTTAAGCTCGCTTAGAATATGATTTTATAAGGAAAGGATTTCGTCATGAAAAAAGCCGCCATAGTGCTCATGGGAATTTGTTTCGTTGCACCATTGTTCTTGCAAGCGGAGGAAATGGCTATTCCCCCCAAAGCCCATCCCGACTGCGCCAGCTGGCAGGATTTATTCAAAGCGGATCTCTCCAACGCTTTGTTTCCGAAAGGAATCTGGACGGTCGAAGACGGCGTTCTCACGGCCAGCAAGGACGAAGCGATTTGGAGCGATAAGGACTATAGCAATTTTATCCTTGATTTGGAATTTAAAACCGCCGATGGAACCAATAGCGGCGTGATCGTCTATTGCAGCGACATGAAAAACTGGATTCCCAATTCCGTAGAAATTCAGATCGCCGACGATTTTTCGAAGGAATGGTCCAGCCAACCCAAGACTTGGCAATGCGCCGCCATCTTCGGACATTTGGCCGCCAAGAAAAGCCTGGTCAAAAAGCCCGGCGAATGGAACCGGATGACGATTACTTGCAAAGGGCCGATGATCTATGTCATGCTGAACGGGGAAATGGCGACGGAAATGGATATGAGACTATGGAAGGACGCCAAGAAAAATCCCGACGGCAGCGAAATCCCCGCCTGGTTGAGCACGCCCTTCGCCAAACTCCCCACGAAAGGCCGGATTGGCTTGCAAGGCAAACACGCAGGCGCGCCGATCTATTTCCGGAATATCAAAATTAAGACGTTTTAATATTGAACCATTGCAACGATTTAGCCTTATGAAGAATGAGTTCTGTTTTAAAAGATAATCCGCGAGTTACTTGTATTTCTCCCCCATGTTTTGAGATTAAGAGGAGGGCGTCGTTACAACGCATCAACCCTACGCTTAATCTCTCCCCAATTTTGGGGAGGAAATCTTGTTCATTCGGCTGAACGCCAACGAAAATAGTAAAGGAAAAGATGATGACGCGAAAAGGAATCGTAATTTTTCTATTTGCGAGTTTAGTTTTCGCCGTTGCGCACTTTGCGGCGGCGTACCCTTCGCTTCCCGATACGCAATGGCTGCTGTGGTACGATCAGCCGCTGCCGCTGGATAAATGGGATAACGCCCTGCCCGTCGGAAACGGACGCCTCGGCGCCATGTTGTTCGGCGGCGTGGATCGGGAGCGCATCCAACTCAATGAGGATACGCTTTGGGATGGATATCCACGCGACCGCATCAACCCGGAAGCGATCAAAGCCTTGCCTGAAGTACGACGGCTGCTTTTCGAGGGGAAGAATAAGGAAGCGCAGGAAAAGGCGCAGGCGTTGATGGGCGTCCCCGAAAGGATCAAATCCTATCAGTCGCTTGGCGATTTATGGATCGAGACGCTTCATGCGCCGAATTATCAAAATTACCGCCGCTATCTCGATCTGGAAAACGGCGTGGCGGGAATTTCTTATCAAGCGGATGGCGTCGCCTACAGCCGCACGCTTTTCGCTTCGGTTCCGCATCAAGTCATCGTAATCCATTTCACGGCGGATCAACCAGGAAAAATCAGCGCTCGCTTCACGTTGAAACGCCAGCAGGATTTCGTCTGTCTCAGCGGAGCGCCCGACCGGCTGCATCTGCGCGGGCAGATTACGGCTATTCATCATGAAACCGGCGAGAATGTGGGGATGAAATACGAAGCCCGTTTGCAAGCGTTTCCCAAAGGCGGAACTGTGCAGAGCATCGGCGGCGTATTGACGGTGGAAGACGCCGACGAATTGATCGTCCTCATCGCCGCCGATACTAACTATCGCGGCGCCGATCCCGAAAAATCTTGCCGCCAGGCGCTGGAAGCCGTGAAGAGCATTCCCTATGAAGTCCTTTTCGATAACAGCGTTTCCGAACATCAATCCCTATTCAACCGCGTCGATCTCGATCTTGGCGACAGCCCCAATCCCGATAAGCCGACCGACCAGCGCTTGGCTGCGATCAAACAAGGCGCGGACGATCCCCAATTCGCCGCTTTGTATTTCCAATACGGACGCTACCTGATGATGGGCAGTTCGCGCCTCGGCTGCATGCCCGCCAATCTGCAAGGATTATGGAATCCTTATATGGACGCGCCTTGGAGCAGCGATTATCACACAAACATCAATCTGCAAATGAATTATTGGATCGCCGAAGTTGGCAATTTGCCGGAATGCCATCTCCCCTTGTTCGACTATATGGAATCGCTGGTGGATTCTGGTTCCCGTACGGCCAAGGAGGAATACGGCTGCCGGGGCTGGGTGGTGCATCACCTATCCGACGTTTGGGGATTTACCACGCCCGCCGACGGCATCTGGGGCGTCTGGCCCGTAGGCGCGGCGTGGCTGTGCCAGCATCCCTACGAGCATTATCTCTTCACTGGCGACAAGAACTTTCTTTTCTACCACGGCTATCCCCTGATGCGGGGAGCGGCTCGTTTTCTTCTCGATTTTTTAGTTGAAGATCCGCAAGGGCGACTAGTCACCAATCCCTCCCATTCGCCGGAAAATAGTTTCCGCAAGGGCGATGGAAGCAGATCCATGTTTACTTATGGATCGACAATGGATTTGGAAATCATCCACGATCTTTTTACCAATTGCGTCGATGCCTCGAAAATACTCGGCGTCGATGAGGATTTCCGCGCCGAGTTGGAGTCGGCCTTGAAACGCCTGGCGCCGCTGCAGATCAGCTCCAAAACCGGGCGCTTGCAGGAATGGATCGAGGATTACGACGAACCCGAACCGGGCCACCGCCATATGTCCCACCTCTTCGGCTTGCATCCGGGACATTCCATTACTTTGCGGGGAACGCCGGATTTGGCGCAAGCGGCGCACAAATCGCTGGATTTTCGCTTATCCCACGGCGGCGGGCATACGGGCTGGAGCCGGGCGTGGATCGTCAACTTCTGGGCGCGGTTCGAAGAAGCGGAAAAAGCCTATGAGAACCTTCAAGCGCTCTTCGCCAAATGCACCAATCCCAATTTGTTCGATATGCACCCGCCGTTTCAAATCGACGGCAACTTCGGTGGCGCAGCGGGCATCGCAGAAATGCTGCTGCAAAGCCATGACGGCGAGATCAGCCTTCTCCCCGCATTGCCCAAGGCTTGGAACACTGGCTCTTTCCGCGGACTCAAAGCCAGAGGGGCTTATACCGTGGCGGCGCGTTGGAATGAAGGTCGCCTTGTCGAAGCGGATGTGAGCGCCGCACAGGAAGGAACTTGCAAACTGCGTCTGTCCAAAAGCCAGGCCGTTGAAAAGATTCGTTCGGAAGATCAAGACGTTCCTTTCGAGAATACCAAAGATCCTTCCGTCTTCGAATTTCAAGTTCTTGCGGATAAGAAATACAACGTTCGCGTGAAATGACAATGAGCAATATGAAAATGATTTTTCGATTTTTTGTAACCGTAATCGCCGTCTGCCTCGGCTCATTTTGCGCCGGGGCGGACGGGATGAAAGTCCCCATTATTTATTCCACCGATCTCTATCATCCCCACGACGATCCCGACGATCATTTCGATTTGGCGACGCTGTTCGCTATGCCCGAATTCGACATTCGCGCTATTCTTATCGATCTGCGGAAGGAAGCGGCGGATCGCCCCGGCGTAATACCCTTGAAGCAACTTATGCGCCTGACTGGCCGGGATATCTCATATTCGACGGGTTTGACGGGGAAATTGCTTTCGCCGCAAGACAAGGGCGAGAGGCAGCCTGCCGCCGAACAGGGCGGCGTTCAATTGATTCTTGAAACGCTGCGCCAATCGGCTGAACCGATGACGATCTTCACCACCGGCAGCCTGCGCGACGTCGCCGCCGCTTTCAATCGCGAACCGCAATTGTTTGCGGAAAAAGTGTCCCGCCTCTATATCAACATCGGCCATTCCGGCGGCGATAAGGAATGGAATGTGGAACTCGATCCCCACGCCTATGTCTGCATTATGCGCAGCTCTCTGGATGTATATTGGCTGCCCTGCTTCGGCGGCGATTATTCTTCCTATTGGAAATTCCAACAAGGCCAAGTTCTGGATTCCATTTCTTTGGCGTTGCAAAATTACTTTGTGTATGCGTTGACGAAAATGCCGCCGGATCGGCTTGATCCCCTGGACGCGCTTGCTCGCCCTGTTTCTCAGGAAAACAAAGACCTCTTTTGGCCTCAGGAAAGAAACATGTGGTGCACGGCGGGATTTCTTCATGCGGCGGGAAGAAAATACAAGCATTTCACCTTCGAATCGATTCCCGTCTATATCGAAGATAATGGTCGAACCACGATTCGTTGGGATTGCGGCGGGCAGCGGATCATGACGATCCACCATTCCGATTTCAACGCATATCAAGACGAAATGCGCGAGTGGCTGCGCATTCTCTTCGCCGAATTTCCGATGAAGCCATAAGGCGTTCATTTAGCGATTGCCAGTTTCGAACGGTTGATAAATAACCTTCTTGAAAAGTTTGATCGTCCTCTCTTTCGGAAGAATCAATACTCGCCGGTAGTAATTGCCCAGGACGTCCAATTTCGTATATTGAATGCGTCTTTTCGCCAATTCGTCCTCTGTTTCTTGTAAGACATGTTTGCAGAAATCCGATCCGCCGATCAGGTAATATTCGAACGTCCCGAACTTGGATAAAACCTGCTGATAATAATCCAAAACCTGCCAGGCTAAATTGTATTTTCCCATCTGGGTAACATGCCCTACTACATGGGAAAGTCCCGCCGCATTTCTTGATAATGAGAAAATGATAATGGATACGCAACTTCCGAGGTATGTAAGTTGAGTATGCGCGCCGAAACTGATTTGGCCTTGGCAAATCATTTCATCCCCGTCGAGATGCTCTTGCGTTTCAATGAATTGGATGATTTTCGGGTTCCTCCTTGATCGGTTCGCGATGAGGATTGTTCACATTTGCTTCTTGGATAATTTCGCTGTTTTGCAGTACGACTTTCTGAAAACTATCCGAGATGGAGCGCCAATCCATGATGTCCACAATGAAAGGCAAATTGGATTCGGAAAAGGCGTCTTTCAAATCTTCCAGGATTTGCGGATCGAGCGGTTTGTCGGCATGTATTGCCAAATCCAAATCGGAATATTTCACTGCCGTTCCCTCCACCCGCGAGCCGAAGGCTAAAACTTCGCAGCTGGGAACTCGTTCGCGTAAGATTTTTTTTACTTCCTCGAGATAGGATGCATCCAAATCAATCATTATGATGTTCCAATTTCTGCAGTAAATCAGCGGCGTCGCGAATGAACGATCGCGCCGTTTCATAAACCAAAGCGGCCGTATCTTCGTCGTACGTATGGGAGGTGATATTGCGCGCGTCTCCGTAGCGAAACCAAGCCACAGGATCGTCGATCAAACCGTAACGAGCCGCGAGGCGGAACAACTCTTTGCGCGTTCGCGGGTGATCCGCATCTTCGGGCGTTTTGTTGAGTCGAATCCATCGCTGGATGAATTTCCAGCATAATTCAAAAGTAAATTCGAAATTCTGTATGGCTCCCGCTCGAATGGCGTTTTGCGTAATCTCGTCGAGCGTTTCCATCAACGTTTCATCTTCGGAGCGTTCAAGCGTCTGTTCCATAGAGGCGACTGCATTTTTCAAACTGCTTAAATCTAGCGCCATGATTATTCAAAATATCCTTAAAGTAAGATAAAAGCATTTAGAGGATTCAGAAATCGTAGGATGGGTCATGACGTTTGACCCATCCATTACTCCGTTCATTAAATATCCGATGCGTAGATTACATATGGCGGGCTACGCTTCGCTTTGAGCCCACCCTACGCAACTCGTAGTAAAAACTTATGGCTTCCACTCGCGCATCCCGCCTATCGTTAGCATACCGTGATCCTTGTCGATTTTGCCAATAGTATCCATCGCCCATTGATAATTGCCGTCTGGTTGGCCAATGAACTGTACTCGCGTCGGCCAAACCAGCGCCGCCGTTTGCGGCAGGTCCGTAATCCGCAGGCAGTTTAACATTTCGGTGGCTTCTCCCCGTCCGTCGGGAGAACCTTCGGCATCCTGCGTGGGGGGCGGATCTTTTAAAAGCAGCGTATGAACCTTGCCGTCGAGCAGAGCGGCGTAAAGCGCAATCGCCGCCATTTCTCCCCGCGCCGCAATGGCGATTTTGTCATCCGGCGCCAGGCCGAGTTGCCGGATGGCGTCCAAGCAGCGCAAAACGTCATATACCCGCATGGAAGCGACGGTGCGCCCCGTCCAGGCGGAGGCGCGGCGCACGTGCCATTGCAACTCCGGCCCCCAGGACGTTTCCCCAATTCCCCGCGCCGCGAAATAGGCTTGGTTCCAACTCGAGGGCAGGCCGGAAACGAAGCCTTCCGTCTCCCATCGCTTCTCTTCTGGATTGCGCAAGGCGAGCACGAGCGGCTTTTTCTCGTCCGGATCGCCCGACCAACGCCAATCAAGATTCAAGCGGAATCCTTCTTCCGAAACGAACGAATAGACTCGTTGGCCGCCATTGCCATCAAGATCGCGGAATTCCCAACGCAAATCCAAATCGGGAGGATTGGCTGGAAACGCACGGAAGGTTTCCTTCTTAAGAAAATCGATGACATTGTTTTTATGTCTCAATAGTTCCTCGCGATTTTGCAAGGATGGCGCCTCAGCCATTTTTTGAAAGGAATGATCGATGGTTATCGTGCGGTCGTCGGCGGGAGCGCCATTGACGTAAACGCGCAAATCGTCCTCCGAAAGTTGCGATTCGGGCGCTTCGTCGATATCTCCCACTTTTTCCGGCGGGATTTCTTTACCCATGAGATGTTGGATGAAGAAGGAAAAAATCTTTGTGCGGGAAATTTCATGATACGAATGGCCGCCCGGCGTTTCCACCAACTTGAGACGATCCTCAGCCCCATAGAGATCGTAGATTTTCTTGATGTATTCATACGATTGCCGCACGGATTCGATGGTATTGAGGCCGTCGCGGTCTGCGGAGGCGATCATTAAAGGACGCGGGGCGATCAGCGCGCCGACGTCATGGAAATCGCGCAGATAAGTATTGATCGGCGTCATGCAATCGCAATGGCCGTCGATAGTGCGTCCGTGGATATGGCTCTCCACGGTGCTGGTTCCGCAAACAGGGGCGGCGACTTTGATGCGGGGATCGCCCGCGGCGATGTACCAACTATAAGCTCCGCCGCCGGATATGCCCGTGACGCCCAAGCGTTCGGGATCGACTTCCTTGAGGGAACAGAGCAGGTCTAATCCTCTGACGCCGTTCCATAACTCCACGCCGCCGGGCGTATAACCTCGGCTGTACCAGTTGAAGCGCCCTTCCGAGTAGCATCCCCAATGATGGCCCAGTACTTCCCCCCATTGGATAGTTTCCACAATCAGGCAAACGAAGCCCAATTGCGCAAAACGGCGGGGGAACGGCTGATAATGAACTTTTTGCGTCCGCGAATGCCCGCAAACGTAAAGCACGCCCGGCGCAGGAGTTTTCAGGTTGTCGGGAATGTAGAGATTGGCAGGGACGTAGAGCTGCGGCAGCGATTCGTAATAGAGTTTAACGATTTTAAATCCGTCTTTCTGAATCGTCCCTACGATTTTCGTATTAAGAGGCGGGCGTTCGCCTTTCATAGGAACATCCGTGAGACTCATCATCTCCAAAAATTCCCGGTAACGCGATTCGCGAACTTTGTTCCAATCCTCAAAACTGACAATCCCATCCAATGAGTGATGGGTGACGGCGCTCGCCGCCCGCTGCAAGTAATTGCGAATATTGTTGCTTTGATCCAGGGATGGGTTAGTCTCGATTTCCATACTAACGGCTCCGAAACAGAGGGTGAATAAAAAGAAGAGGGATATAAGCAATGTTTTCATAGTCTTGCCTCGTTAACTCGTAATGGTTATTAACTCATGTTACGCACAATGGATAATTGAAGGAATCTCTTTCTCTCGTCGATAGAATCACGAAAACACGAAATGAAAAGAAAAACACGAAATAAAGAAAAGAAAAACAGTAGGCTCAATGAATCGCGCTCTACGAAAGATTTTTCCATGAAATCCAAAAGAATCCGAAAAATCCGCGATTCAAAAACGCAACAAAAAAATAAATTCATGCGCTGTGTTGGATAGGCTGCTCCAATCTGCGGGCGAGACGCCCGCTCTCCCAGGCTGCGGAACATCAGTTATTATTTCTTTTTTTCTGTAGAGCCAATCCAAAATCTCTTTTTCAAGCCCGAATGAAAATCGAATTATCGTAGTACATTTGCCCATTATTTTCCATAGAAATAATGATCGAAGGAAAAATTTGCAAGAAATGGCTTCTCCCCTTTGTAAAATTCCGTAATTTCGTTTAGTTTAGTGCAATTGGTTTGGAATCTTGCCAGGTTTCGGCTCCGGATGAATTGTTGGGGAGTAAACCAAACGGATAGACCTGGGAGAATCTACGAAAAACTTGTATTGGCGAGGTACGATCATGCTGCATCGAAAAATCATGCTTACCGAAGACGAAATGCCGACAAAGTGGCTCAACTTGGTTCCTTATCTTAAAAATCCCCCCGCTCCATATTTGAATCCTCAAACCTGGGAACCGGCTAAACCAGAAGAGTTGGCGGTGATCTTCCCGATGGGGCTGTTGCAACAGGAAATGTGCCCTGATCCCTGGGTCGATATCCCCGAGGCGATCCTGGACGTTTTAACGCTTTGGCGGCCGACGCCGATGGTCCGAGCCTATTCCTTGGAAAAAGCCCTGAAGACGCCCGCGAAGATTTATTACAAGAACGAATCCGTCAGCCCTCCGGGAAGCCATAAACCCAATACGGCCGTGGCGCAAGCCTATTACAATAAAGTGGCGGGTATGAAGCGCCTCTCCACCGAAACCGGGGCGGGACAATGGGGCAGCGCTCTTTCCTTCGCTTGCAAGTTGTTCGATTTGGAATGCACCGTCTATATGGTGAAGGTCAGTTACAATCAAAAGCCTTACCGCCGTTCCATGATTCACACCTGGGGCGCGGAAGTCTATCCCAGCCCCAGCGACCGCACCAACGCCGGGCGCTCCATCCTCGCCAAGGACCCCGATACGCCGGGCAGCCTGGGCATCGCCATCAGCGAAGCCGTCGAAGACGCAGCGACGCACGACGACACGAATTATTCTTTAGGCAGCGTGCTCAATCACGTTCTACTTCATCAAACCATCATCGGGTTGGAATCGAAGAAACAGATGGATAAGGTGGAAGACAGCCCCGACGTCGTCATTGGCTGCGTCGGAGGCGGCAGCAACTTCGCCGGTCTCGCTTTCCCCTACGTCGTCGATAAAGCGAACGGTAAGGATATCAAGATCATCGGCGTTGAACCGACGGCCTGCCCCACCATGACCAAGGGCAAACTCACCTACGACTTCGGCGATACGGCCAAAATGACGCCCCTCATTCGTATGCACACGCTGGGACACGATTTCATTCCCCCCGGAATCCATGCGGGCGGCTTGCGCTATCACGGCGTCGCTCCCCTCGTTTCTTGCGCCATTGAAGAAGGGCTTATTGAAGCGCGCGCCGTCGTTCAAACCTCCATCTTCAAGGCCGCCGTTCTCTTCGCCCAGACGGAGGGGATCATTCCTGCGCCTGAAACTTCTCACGCCATCGCCGCCGTTGTCGAAGAAGCACTGAAGGCCAAGGAAGAAGGAAAAGAAAAAACGATTCTCTTCAATCTTTCCGGCCATGGCCATTTCGATATGAGCGCCTACGACAATTATCTGGCGGGCAATTTAGTGGATTACGAATATCCGGCGGAAAAAGTTGAAGAAGCGCTTGCCAATCTGCCCAAAGTCGGTTGAAGAACGAGGCTTCTATAGGATTTTTCAAGAGACCGCATGAATGCCGTGCGGTCTCTTGTTTTTTAAAAGCGAGTTATAATCGATGCTCTTGCAAAAAGGATAAAGTCTACGCTTTAATTCTCCCCCCAAGTTTGGGGGGAGTTAGAGGAGGGGGGTTGATTTTATTAGGCTTAAGATAACCCTCTCCTAACCTCCCCCACGCTTGGGGTAGGAATAATGGAGTTTTGCAAGAGGCTCAATCGAGCCAAAATAATTATTTGCTTGCAATTGTTTTTTCGTTTTGTATAATTCTCTTGCAGAATGAAAGGTCAACAAGAGAGATGATATAAAATATTTTTTTTTGATTGTATGACTCGAATCGATTCATCCGAGGGCGATGAATGAAAGATACTATACAAGAGCAAGCGCGGGAAGAAATTCGAAAAGCGCTGGTCAAAGAATATGTTCGCCAACATCCCGATGTGAAAGAGCAGGATGTGCTCTTGGCTTGCATTGAGGGCAAACTCGTTTTCACTCACATCGCCGCCGCTTTGTCCGATATGAAAATCCGCAAGAATTTCATGCAATCGCTTTATGAAGCCAAAGGCCTATTCGCCGACCTGGCCATCCATCAAGACGAACGCTGGCAGGATTGCATCGCCTCCACGCAGCATTCCAAAATGATGATCGACTGCTTGTATTCCTCTCACTTTCGTTATTTCCAGGAAGCGCAATGGAACGAACAGCATAATTTTCTCCGCAGTCAAGAGGAGGTATGCGCCAACAAAACCGTCATGCTCCACCACGCCGCCGAGCGTCTCGGCCGTATGAAAGTGAGCGGAATGAGAGATAATCAATCCCAGGTAAGGTCTCTCGCCATTGTTTATTTGAAATTGGTTATCGATCAATTGAAAGTACTGCACGATGTTTTTCAACGCGAAGTCGAAGTGGGCGATATTTTTGGTGAACAATCGGCCAAACTCATCGATGCGGCGTTTCGAAAAATTCATAAAAAGGCGGAACAGACCGATTTAGCGAATATCGCAACCCTTTACCGCGCTTTGAAAGGCGATAGAAAAATTACGATCGATCGCGTGATCGATTTGAACGAGGATATGCTTCACGAAACGAAAAACACACTGACTCGCGCCATTGATGATTTGAAAAAAGATTTAGTGGTCCGCCGCGAGCAATTCGAACAAATCTGGGCGACGATGAGCGCAATGCAGAACGTCGTTAAAAATCTGGAAGAGATTCAAAAACTCGATGAAGAAGGCAAACTTCCTCCTCCCGACATCATTGAGGCCGACGGATATCAACCTGTAAGAATGATGCGGTTCTTGGATAAATTTAAACGTTGGAATTAAAACCAATTTTTATTGAGATTGTAACTTATAATTCCCTCGCCCTCTGGGAGAAGGTTAGGATTAGGGAATAATAAGTCCAATAATATCAACCCTCACCTAACCTCTCCCAATCTTGGGAGAGGGATTTTAAATGCGATCTATTCGAGGATGATTGGTATTATTCCGCCATCGCTTCGATGCGGGGAACCGACGCGATCGCCAGGCAATGCTTGACGGCGTTGTAGATTTGCTGCGGGCTGGAATCGCTCTGAATCGTAAAGGAGACGCCTTGTGCCGTCGCGTCCATGGATCGCAACGGCGTTCCATTGCGGGCTAGAAACAGCACTTTGCTCTTGGGACGCGCCCGCTTGATGACCGACAAGGGCTTCAATCCATGATAGGCGGGCATGCGCTCGTCGTAAATCAACAAATCGGGATTTTTCGCCAAGGCGTTGCCAATGGCTTCTTTCGGCGTGGAATCGTGAAACAAGACGGCCCCATGAGCCGCCAGACTTTTTTGTACGTTTTCGGCGACGGTTCCGTCATCGGTCATCAGGAAGATTTTTTTGCCGTTCAAGACGCCGTTGGTATTCATGGAATCCTCTCCTGTTTCAGGCATCGCTTATCGTTTTTCGCGGTCATAGCCTCTACTTCTATAGTATCGCAGGGGAGGGAAAGCGTCTAAAAGCCGTTTTTTTATATATTGTCCTCCTCGTTTATAATTTCAAATCCGCATAGTACCGTTTCGTTTTGGGGATTGGGGCCGCCCGGCGCCAGTTCGATCGAAAAATCCTTATCGGCGGTGATATTCTTAAACTCTTTCGCGATTCCCCATCGGGATGAACCAGCTTCCTTCGCAATGTCGAAATCGGTGAGAACCCGCTTTCCTTGAATCGATACGTTCATGATTCTCTCGCCAGGCGCCAAATCGTCGGGCTCCATAAAGATTAAACGCACGGCGTAATTCCGCGGCGGTTGAGGTTTTTCCGTCAACGTCAAAACAATTCGCCGCAATCCCTTCGCTCCCGACGCGGCCACCCAACGCAGATCGCCTCCTTGAAGACGAGAGGAATGATGTTGAAACCATTCGGGATTTTTCGGCTCCGTTCGTATCTTGATCTTGAGACTCGGCCCGCCGACGAAAGGATATTCCAGCCATAATACGCCGTCATCCGCCCGGCGGTCTCCCGGCGCGCCGAAATTGACGCCCAGGCGCCGTATCGGCGCGTCTCCCAGCTCGAAGGAATTGAATGTCCAGTATTCTACGCCAGGATCGCGAATCATGGCCAGCGAGGTCTGGTTCTGATAACTGCACGTGCAAGTGCGCGTATAATCCGGAGCGTTAAGAACGCCGTTGGCGGCGACGAGATTGGAAGTGCAACTGGATTTGAATCCACCCAGATTCCCAGTTCCGCCGTCTCTCATCAAATCGTAAAAGCCGGCGGCGGCGGAGCGGAACGTTAACAGGTTTTCGCAGGCGATGGGATAGTTGCAGCCATAATTGCGGCGCAGCATCCAAGATGTTACCTCTCCCGTCAACGGATTCTTCGCTTGCTTGCGCTTTCCGGAAAGGAGACTGTAGGCGGTTCCGTCCGTGATGATGTCGTCGCTGTGCAGAATGCACGGGCCGCTAAAAACGGCGTTGTTGCTCCATAGGAATTGCCCGTCCGCGCCGCGATAGGCCGTCATCCCTTCGCTCGACTCGTCCGCCAGCGAATCCCGCGATTTGCGGCCCGATTGCAGCAGGATGTCGCGCTCTTCCGAATAACTTAGCCAGGTTCCGTCGATATTCTCCGTCAAACTCCAGAGGATATTTCCGTTTCGGATATCAAAGGCCAATAACCGTGACGTTGCCGGTATCCGCCTGCCTCTTCTCTTCAAGGCGGCGGAGACGTTTTCCGGCATTTTATCGATGCAGAACAATTTATCGTTCCCAGCAGCGATGGCGTTGTGCCGCAATCCCAGGTTGGAATCGAAATTCCAAATCTTAGCCCCCGTATAGCGGTTCATGACGATCAATCGCTTGCTGGAGGAGATGTCGAAATTGAAAAAAGGTTTTTTCTTGGCGGCTTCTTCGGATAAGGAGCCGAGATAATCCATGTAGCTGAGGGATTCAGCGCCCGCTATCAAGTAATCTTTATAAACGCCGATATATCCCCATTTCGGCGGCGATTTATCTGGAATTGGAAGATAAATCTCGCGCAAGGTCTCTCCCGTAACCGGATCCAACGCCAGGCAGCCGGTTCCATGAAGGATATAAACAGCGTCTGCCGCCGCTGCGTAATTCGTCCCCCGGGCGTTTGCGCCGGGTAGGTGAATCTGGTTGTAGTCCGTTTCGAGAGGAGTATCCTTATACGTCTCGTCGTAATAAACGCCGAAATTGTTCAATTGGGGAAGAAGGCGCTTCCATAACACCCGTCCCGTATAAACGTCGCGGGCGTTGAGCCGGTCGATGCCTTCAATGAACAATCGTCCGCCGATAACTTGCTCCGGCGGTCCGTGGCCGTGGCGCGGCAGGACGTCCATATTGGAGCTGCCGCCGAACCAAAGCAGCCCCAGCGGCGCTTCCACCAGCCGGTCGTCCGATTTCAAAGTGTTTGCAATGTCGCCGTATTGATGCGTCCAATCGGCGGCGCCGGGAAGCGCTCCGTCGCGTTGGAGCAATACGCAATTGTCCGATTCGACGATCTTGGCGTTGGGCAGCTGGCAGGATTGAATTCTATCGATGATTTTGGCGTGTTCTTCCTGAGAAGCCATAAAACAAAAAATCCCGCCATAGGGCCGAAGCGTGGAGTATATTTTATGCAGTAGATCCGGATTCTTTTCGGCTTCCAGCGCGTACGTCCCGTCCACTACAAATAGACTCGCCAGGTAGGGAGGAAGATTCAAAGTGAGCGGCGATCCCTCATAAACAGACAAATTTTTTCCATACAGGCCGGCTTTTACGAATTGTTCCCGCCATTGTTTCGCTTTTTCTTGATCCGGTTCGGCGAGAATAGCGCGCAAAGTAGAGTTCATCGCCAACGCCGCCGCCAATTCGCCATTTCCATAAACCAGGCAATATCCATCGCGAATAGCGCTCGCGTTCAAAATCGTCTTCGCTTTTTCATGGATGCTGTCCGCGATAGTTATAGGCAGCGGAGCGTAAGGATGGATTTTCGCTGTTTCCGCATTCTCCCCAAAAGCATAGAGGCGCCCTTCCAACGTGGCGACGAACAACTTGCCGTCCGCCGCAATCAGCCTCGCCGCCGTTCCATCGATTTTGGTTTGCCAAACGGTGGACGCTTTCCCGCCGTCGAGCCGGATAGCCGATACGATGTTTTTCCCTCCAGCGTATAAATAGTTTCCAGCTTTAATTAAATCGCCGCTGGCGTCGGCGGAATATTCCCAAAGTTTGGCAAATTCCGGCGTTTTCTTGATAACAATTTTGTCTTCTTCTTTGTCTTCGTCTTTGACGATTTGCTTGGTTTCGATAATGTTGATCTTATTCGGATCGAAGGCGGCGATGGTTTCCCCCATGCAATAGATCGCCTTGCGCGTTAGTACAGGAATCTTGCCGAATTCCTTGACCAGCATTTCGCCCGTCGTCAAATCGAAAGCGTTGACGGTCAGGTCTCTATGATAATTGAAAAATTGATCGCCCAAGGCGCAGACGAACGCTCCGCCGTTTCTTTGGTTTCTCGCCAAATGGTAATAAAGAAATTTACCCGTCTTCAAATCGAAACAAGCGGGAACCGACCGTCCGCAGGGAACCAGCAGTTTGTCTCCTGCGACAACCAGATTACCTTGCGGCGCGACGCCTGCAAAAGACGGGGAATTGTGCGGCTGATTGATAAACAGGAAACTGGAACTGTCGTTAACCCAAATCTCGCGGCCCGTCTCCGCGTTCAGCGCGTAGACGAATACGCCCATAAAAGGCCATATTCCAGCGGCGAAGTATACGATTCCGTCTTTCAACGCCGGTCCGCCCCGCGCCGGCCAAGTGGAAATCAACCGCTCGTTGCCGAGGATTTTGCGGTCATAGGGCGCGCCGTCGTACTTCCAGATCATTCTCCCATCCTCGGCGCCGAGGCAATAAAGGCGCCCGTCGTCGCTGACGAAATAAACCTTGCCGTTCCCGGCGGCGGCGGGGAAACGGACGGGGCCGTTCGCGTAAAACGTCCACTTTTCATCGCCGCTATCCGCGTCGAGCGCCGTCAGGCAGTCCCAGGCGTTGGAACCGACTAAGAGCGTTTTGCCGAGAACGATTGGCTCGTACACTTTATCGTATTGCATCAAATCCCGGTTGAGCGGATCGTCCCAAACCGGATCGAGAGGCGGGTAATCCCGCGTCCACAACAGCGAAAGCGATGCGGGGAGTTCCTGGGGAGAATCGGCGCTGCGGTTGGCGTCGAATCGCCAAGCGGGCCAATCGGCGCCGAATCCGAATAGGGGAATTCTCAAAACAAAAAAAGATAAAACAATCCCTCTCCAATAAGGTCGCGGCATTTCCGTCACCTTTTTCAGATTCGCTGGGTCATAGGTGGAATTTTATTTCAACAATATTAATGAAAAGTTAAGCCTTAATTCATAAAAGATGAAAGAAGTTTAATCGATAATGACGGGATGGGAACGTTTACGGGATTGGCGTTTTGCATGGTGCGGGATTCGGTGGAATTAATGGATATTGCTTTCCCCCAGCATCTCCTCGACGGCTTGCAAAATGTCCGTGTGGGAATAGGGTTTTAAGATTACGCGATTTACTCCCGCCTGGCGGGCTTGGCTTAACGTGTCTTTATGGGAAGAGGCCGTTACCAGCGCCACGGGAAGATTCGGTTTTTTTTTCTGCAAGTGGGCGTATAATTCCAAGCCGTCCATTCCCGGCAGCAAAAAATCGAGCAAGGCCATATCGGCGCGAATCGAATCGATGGCCTTCAGCATTTCCTCACCCGAATCGAAGGAGACGACGCTGTAGCCTTTGAACTCCAGCAAGTCCTGCAAATTGTCTCTCAACTCTTCTTCGTCGTCGACGATGACGATCGTATAGCGCGGCATAACACTCTCCTTATGGATTGGGCAAAGGCAGCGACAAGGCGAACGTGGTTCCCAATCCTTCCTGGCTTTCCACGGTTAGCGAGCCGCCGTGCATTTCCGTCAATTCCTTGGCGATGGACAACCCCAGCCCGCTGCCTTTGGCGGCTTTTTGCGATGCGGCGGTGCGGTAGAAGCGATCCCAGATTTTG
Source organism: Candidatus Omnitrophota bacterium (assembly GCA_040755155.1). NCBI lineage: Bacteria > Pseudomonadati > Candidatus Omnitrophota > Candidatus Omnitrophota bacterium. The sequence goes on from JBFMBP010000179.1 coordinate 19,298, forward strand.
GGAAGGTCCTTGGGGGCGATGCCGATGCCGCTATCCTTCACCGTCAAGACGGCCTTGCCGTCCAATTGTTGGAGCCGGACTTCCACGGCGCCGCCTTCGGGAGTGTACTTCATGGCGTTGCCCACCAGTTCTCCCGCGATGCGTTCGATTTTCCCGCCGTCGGCGAAGAGATAGCAGGCGTCGTTATCCAGTATAGGCGTCAAAGCGATTTTCTTTTGGGCGGCGGCGGTTTGATTTTCCTGCAAAATATGTTCGACGATTCCCCGCAGAGAGACGCGGCTTTTCTCCAACACCGCCCGGCCCGATTCGATGCGGGCCAGATCGAGAACGTCGTTCACCAGGTCTGTCAGCCGATCCACCGAACGGGTTGCGCGTTCCAGGATTTTTTTTTGCTTTTCGTTCAAATCGCCCGCGATGCCCAACGCGAGATTGTCCAAACTGCCCTTAATGGCGGTCAAGGGGGTGCGCAAATCGTGCGAAGCTTGGGAGACGAATGCGGATTTCATCCGGTCTAGTTCGCGCAGTTCCTCGTTGGCTTTGGCCAATTCCGCCGTCCGTTGTTCCACTCGATGTTCCAAATCGTCCGTCAACGCTTTCAGTTCTTTGATAGTTTGAGGATAATTGAGGATGGCGGCGAAAACGACGCGCAAGCATTCGAGAATGGCTACGATCGTAAAAAGATAAATATAAAACGACGATCGGTAGAAGATATTCCATACGCTGAGCGGAACTCCTACAAGAATAAAAATCCAAATGAGCCGGGGACGCGAGGTATAGAAGAGGCTATAGAAGAAATTCACCACCAAAATAGCGGCGATCGCCAGAGCGGAGGAATAATATTGAAAAACGAAACTGAAGAGGACGAATACAAACAGCAGCGAAATCAGGCCGCTTCTTTCGATGAATTTATCCAAGGCGCTCTCCGAATATAAGGGCTTGCGCTTCATCTTCATGGTTTATTGGCCTATTTCGGACAATAGCGTTTCAATGAAGCAAGGCGCGCTCAAATCCTGGAATCGGCCGGCGAACCGTCCGTTTCGAATGAATTTTTATCGAAGAGATTATAACCGTCAATCAACGTCTTGAATACATGAAAGGACAATTCCCCGTCTCTATTTTCCAAACTCCCGATGACGATATCCGCTTTTTTACCAATGGCGAGACTGCCGGTTTCGTTGATGCTTCCATCCAAAATCGCCTGATGGGTTGAGCATATCTTCGCCGCCTTTATGATGGCTTCATCTAAGGGCATGGCCCGATGATCGAACCAATGGCCGCGAATATCCTTAGTAAACAACGTTAGCAGATGGGCGAAAGCGCGGTCCATCGTCAACAAACTGCCGCAAAGAGTATGCGGCGGCGCGGGCGTTCTAGTTCCATCCGGTTGAAGGAAAGCCATCGTTCTGAGGCAGAGGTTCTCCCGATCGGCGCAGGCGATCGTGGAGCCGATGCGAAACTCGCCTTCGGGAATTTCTTCGGCGATGGGAAAACTGGCGTCGGTTACGGCGACGATTTTATCCAAACCCCATCGCTCTTCCATCCGTTTGAGGATGTCCATTAGGTAGCGTTCGTCGACGTGCAGCCGGTCGGGAATCAGTTCCTTGACGATGGGCAGCCCCAACGCTCCCTCGAAGGTTCCGCCGCCGCCGAAGGGCTTGAACGATTGCCCTATCGGGCCGTTGGTAAAATGAACCATGAATTGCAATCCATGACGTTCGAAGGCGCCGCGCAGCTGGTCGGCGTCCGCCTTCGTATGCCCCGCGCCGACCAATAGTCCCAACCTCCGAGCATGACGCATCATGGCCAGCGAGGCTTCGCCGTAATCTGGAACGATGTTGGCAATTCGCGCCGCGCCAGTCGCATGAATGTGGTTCAATGCCGCCAGGCAATCGTCCCGCGTGGGAATCAGGCAATACTCGGCGGGCTGAGCGCCTCGGCATTCGTCGTTGATGAAAGTTCCCTCGATATGGATTCCCAGCAGTTTCGCGCCGCATCGTCCATTTTCGGGATCGTCCATCCAGCATTTCGCGCCCCGGCAATAGGCTTCGATCTGCTCCAACGGTCCACCGAACGTCGCGAGGTAGACGCCCGTCGTCCCCCCTCGCGCCAGGGCTTGGCACGTAAAGCGGAAACGGCGCTTCATTTCCTCTTCCGTCTTCTCCAACGCGGAAAGCTGGCTGAAGACGTCGTGAATGTGTTGATCGCGAAAGCCGGGCAGAACGAACATTCTCCGCGCATCGATCCGTTCCCCATGGCCGCCGGGATCGCGCCGAACGATGGAATGAATAATTCCGTCTTCTATTAGAAGAAAATAGTTTTTAAGCAAACGCTCTTCGGCAATAATATGCCCTTGGATGATGCATCGCGTCATAATATTTTCAACGTATACAATAATTTGCAATGCTAAAAAAAAGATACGGCGAAATCCTAGCCTGTTTTTGCCGGGAATTAAGGATTGGCTTCAAAGAAATCGTTATTTTATTGGAGGCGAGGCATCTTCGATTCGGCGCCCTGCGGCGGCGCCGCTGTAATCCAGCCGGATTTCCACACGCCGGTTAATCGCAGACTCCTTGCGTTCTTCCAGCGGACGGAATTCGCCGTAGCCGATGGCGGATATCCGGTCCATATTCAAACGAACGCCGGAGGATGGATCGTCGTCAAGGCTTTGAAAAAGCCGGATCACTGTCAGCGCCCTTTGGGAAGAGAGTTCCCAATTGTCTTTATACCTTCCGCTAACGACGGGGACGCGGTCGGTGTGTCCCTCCACTTCGATATATAAATCCGGCGGCGCCTCCCGGCTGAGAAAGCGGGCGAATTCGGTCAGCACCGTTGCGCCGCGCGGCTGCAGCGAAGATTCCCCGGCGACGAAGACGATATCGGCGGCGAAGCGGAAGCGCTGCAAGCTGCCTTGGATTGTCATCGTAATCGATCCATTTCGAATGGAAGGTTGGAAGAATTCGTCTTGCCGCAATTTTTCCCAAAGCGTTTGCTGCAATCGCTTGCGTTCTAAGGCGTCGAAGACTTGCGACAATTCCAAAAATTGGGCGAGGAGCGTAAAAGCAAGAAAAAAGACTAGAGAGATGGCGATGTCGGAAAACACCGGCCAAATGTCTTCCATATCGAATTCCGCCGCTGAAGGCAAAACCGCCTCGCGGCGGTGAGAGCGCTTGGAGATGGCCATCAGCGCCCCTCCCGCTTGCGCTTCAATGCGGCTTGCAGCGTCTTCCACCAGGAGCGGTTTCTTTGCTCGATGGATTGAATCAACCGATTCATGCCCTCCGACGTTTGATGCAGCTCGGAGAGGGTTTGCCGCCAGGCTTGCAGGTTCTGTTGCGATTGCATCGTCAGCTGCGCTAGCATCGCTTTGGTTTGCTGCGCGTCTTCATGATCCGGCGCCATCTCCTCGCCAACGTTTTCTTTCCTTTTGATCGATGGGAAAATCGGTTCCCAAAAATTCAGCATTAACTCGGCGTTTTGTTTTTGCTGCGCCTCCAATCCCGAATGCAACGCTCCGAAGCGCCGCGCCAGATCGTCGAGCCTGCCGTCGAGAAGCGACGCCAATTTATCCGCCGAGAGCCGAATCTCTCCCAAACGTTTTGTTAGGAGTTCTCCCATCTTGGCGGAGGAGGATTCCGCGTTGGCGCTCAGCCAGTTTTTCGCTTCTCCGGCCTGGCGTTGGATTTCTTGCAGCAGAAATTGAATTTTTGGCAATAAAATATCGTTTTGCGTTTGCAGCGGCGCCAATCCCTCCTTAATCGTTAAGGCTGACTGATCGGCGGCGGCGCGGAATTGATGCAAGGTTTCGTTGATCTTCTCGATGGCTTCCAACTGCTCGGCGTTTTGCCGGCGCAGGATCGCCCATTGCGTCAATAAACCTTCTTCCATCGATTTTGCGGCTTCTTTGAAGGCGTCGAGACTCGTTTCTCGTTCGGGAGTCAATTTCATTACGCTTTGGGTCAGCAGATGAATTCGCTCGTCCAATTGGCCGAATATCCGATGAGCCAATGCGGCGCTATGTCTAAATTCCTCGGCGGCGGCATCCAGTTTATCCCATATGCCCCCTGCGTCCGCGCGGCTTATGGAGACAGTGTTCACCGCCTCGCATAAGCGCAGGCTGAGATCGTTCAATCCCGCCGCCGTTTCGCGGATGGCGGCGTTCATGACGTTGGCCATTACTCCTTGGCTGATTCGCTCCACCATCTCTTGAATCAGATGCTGGGAATCTTGTTCGTCCGGCGCCGCCAAGGGGACGATTTCCGTCGTCAGCGCGGCGTCCAGTTCCCGCACTAGCCGCGTATGGAGCCATCGGCTGGCGACGAGAAGCGGGCTGAGCGCCGTCGCCGCGAAGACGCCGAAGAGCGTGGTAACGAACGCCGTTCCCAATCCCGTCAGCATAGCGCGCAATGGCGATCGTAGGCTGTCGATGCTGTCCATCGTCTCCACATCGAGATAAACATGCTGCACCGCCGCTGTGAGTCCGATTAACGTTCCCATCAGCCCCAGCATGATGCACAAGCGCGGCAGCAAGGGAAACAATCCCGCCGTTCGATAGCGCATCGCGCTCAGCTCCACCACTTCGCCGATCATGCGTCCGGCGGATGCATCGCGCAGTTTTTGAATCCGCTCCACCGCCCAATAAAGCGCTGGAGAACTTTTTGTAATCTTCAACAGCAGCGCCAGACGCGAAGGAATATCTAACTTGTCCCATTCCTCCAAGCGAAGACGGCGGTTGACGAGGCGGATGGAGTAAAGGCCGCGTCCCTGCCGAACGAGGTTGACGGCGAAAACGCAAAGACCGATAACCAAAATCCACGATATCGCTTCCGTGATGATTTGGGAAATGGCAGGCAGCGAGAAAAAAAAGTCTTTTTCCAGCGAGATGGGAATGAACTTCAAAATATAGCCGCTAATCATCGTTTTGACTCGCCCATCCGTACGATGGGGATAGATGCGAATGCTCCCTGAACTCGGTCGCGCAGCGTTAAATATCCCGTCCAGGGCGGTTCCGGCCCCTCGCTGGGAAGATCGATATAGAACTGGCTTGGATCATCTCGCGCTGTTTCTACTCGCGCCTCGGCCAGTTCCTCCGGAACAATGATTTCCCAATCCGCCTTGTCGTTCTCGTTTTGAAAAACTCCAAAAGCCGCACGCTTGGCCTTATCCCAGCGAATTAACGGCGGCCAGCAGTAAATCCGCGCCGATTTTGCGGCGGGGATTCTATGAATCCGCCGGTCGATGAGGGTTTCATCCGTCTCGATGCGAATCGCGTTGGAAATTGGATCGGCTATTCTCGAATTAGGGATAGCGATGGTTTGTTCGCTTCGCTCAGGCGTCAGTTTGATTTCCTTTACTGCTGCTTGACCTTCTGTGAAGATCAAAATCCGCGCCGTCTGTTTTCCCAACAGGCGCAGCGCAATCGAGCGTTCCATCGCCAATTCGTCAACGGAATCCGATTTTGCATCGATCTCGATCCTGCATGGAATGGAAATTATTTTCATTGTTAGAAAAGTCATCCTCGATGCGACGAACAAAGCAGGAATAGGACTGGCTGCGTCTAATTTGCTTTCGTCCCATATTAACCGGTATAGAATCGCATCGCCATCATCTTCCAGTTTTTCCAAATAAAACGGGCTGTTTTGAGGCGCGTCGAATGAATCCTTGTTGGACAGTACGACGTTATAACCGGGATTACAATCGACCAGGCTATGCGTCCCCTTGGCGTCGAGGCGGATATGGCGCCGATGGGCGGTCAACGGCTGGATAATTCCTCTGGATTCATTGCCGATACCAACTTGAAGTTGTCCGGTTTTCTCAAGACGGCTTAGCCATAATCCGTCTCGAACGTCTTTATCCACGATCCGGCAGCGCTGTTCATCGCTTCTCTCGCCTCTCTCGCCTCTCCATATCAACCATTGCGTTCCTTGGCTATCGAGACAAGGCCAACCCAGGCAGAACGCTCCCTCTTCGCCGATGACGGCTTCGACTGCCGTATGAGGCGTAAGACGAATCGTCGCCAAACCGGGGACGGGAAGGGAAGGAGGAAACGATTGTTCCCCCACGATGCGAAGCGCCGCTGTTTTGATCGGCGTTTCCAGCGCATGAAGGCCGTCCCGATGCTCATTTTTCAAAACCAGCGGTTGAATCGCCGTAGAAAGCGAATCAAGGCAACGTTGGCGGGAAAATGGCGGCGCTGCGCCCATTCGTCTTCTCCTGGCGAGTTACGCGAACACCATCGGCCGGCGCATCGTGTAGCCGTCGACGCGCTGATAGCCGCGTTTGACAACGCTTTGAATGACGGCGCCCGTCTGCGGAGATTGGTTCTTGTTGGTATGGATTTTGGGATCAAAATCGTCGCCGGGCGCCGCCGCAATCAACTTCATGCCCAGCGGCGCCAATAGACTATTAAGATACTGATCGACGCATTCCCGCCGCCGCTCGTCTGCAGCGGGATGCGATTGCTCCAATAGTTCGATTTCGTCGAAATGCTGGGGAATCGATTCTTTGACGATCCGGTTCAATCCCTCGTTGGTTTTTTCGTCGATCCTATCCCCTTCCGCCGCGGGCTGGAACGCTTGGCGCAGCGCATTTTGATAGGCGGCGAAAACGTAACGCCGGTAAGCGGTTTCGGGATTGAAGGCTTCGAAGGGCGGAAGGGAACCCTCTTCCAAATCATCCTGCCATCGGCCAATGAATTCCGATTCCAGGAACATCTGATAGCTAGCGATGGCGACAGCTTGAAAATTGGGAAAAGAGTTGACGCCTAGAATCCGTTGAAAAGTCTCCTGCGCATTTTTTTTCAGATCGTCGACAACGGGTTGGAAGAGCGGATAATTCCGCCATAAAGTTATTAATGGAGGATTCTCCATCTCGAAGACCTTTAAAAAATCCTGAAAAGCCATGAAGGCGGGATGATCTTTCATCCTTTGATAGGCCTCTTCCCGACGCTTGCGTATTTCCTGCGCCGAGTATTTGAAAAACCATTGCCGCAGGGCTTCCCGGTAGGTTTTGAATTCCTCCTCTTTGTTGCTTTTCACGGTTTCGATAATGGATTTGATCGACGATTCCACCGCTTCCAGGCGCTGGGAAATTCCCCTTAACAACGCCATCCCTTCCTGCCGGTCCGGCGGCGCTTGTCCGGAGCCTCTCATGGCCGAATCCGCGCGCAGCCCGTTGGCGTACAAGGAGCCTGGCGTTTTAGGAGGCGGCGTAATCTTGGCGAAAACGGGTTTGGAAATTGGAGGACCGGCGTTTTTTTCCTTGATTTGGGCCTGGAATTTATACTGATGTTCGCGATCGGAATTCTGCATGGATGTATTAATGACGATCATGCCGTCTTCGAGAATGGCGCCCGCTTTCATCTTGATGGGATTTTTCGTTTCGAAACTGTTCGCGCCGATGATTTCGACGAAATCGATGGGTTGTCTTTTCAGGGTATAGAAAAAACGGGCGGCGTTGACGATTTCATTCGGCAATTGCCGAGGAATCGCGATCGTCAATTCGTATTCGCGGTTGAGGAGAGGTTCGATGGCCGCCGTAAAGCCGCACGACAAAAGATTGGGTGAGGCGGAATGCTGAGGCGTCAGCGAATATTCGAGAATATTCTTCCCCACGGCCAATTCCCGCCGATATCTAGCCAAACCGCCGATCGAAGAATCGAAATCGGAATTCAAAGCCATTCACTTTCCGAGATTCTAATCCAAACTCTAAAAATTAAGGTTATTAAGGAGTGTTGAAAGCAGACGTCCTTTTGTTATTTAAGCAAAATAAAATAAAAAGAAAAGCTCATATAGATGCTAACGCGGATAACAGACGACTTTCAAGCCATTAGAGCAGACGGCGCATCGCTTTGAGATTGCATAACGGCTCCGATTCGGCGTCCTGCCTCTATTTTGGAAAACTTGCCGCTTATCCCTTGATTGTCTTGTCTTCAAAGCAAAGATTAAACCGGTAAATTTTCGGAAAGGATGATGTTTGAAAGAAATGGGAACGAAATACGGTCAAATCATGTCCCAAGTGCAGGAACTGGGATGGTTTTGGATGGCGATCGGAATGATCGGCTTGATCGCCTTCTCCATGCGGTTTATCGTGCAGTGGATCGCGTCGGAAAAAAAGAAAGAAAGCGTGATTCCCATCTCCTTTTGGTATTTGAGCATTGTTGGAAGCACGCTGTTGTTGATCTATTCCATCCGGCGGTCGGATCCGGTGATGATACCCAGTTATCTCTTCAATAGTTTGATTTACGGGCGCAATTTGTATCTGATCTACGCCAAAAAGAGCCGGGACGTCGATACGCTGCCGGACGCCGCTTAGGAAGATGGCGCTTCGCCTTTTTCTTCCTCTTCCGGCGGAATGGCGGGAACGCGATAGACTTTCAATATGTCGGGATCGTAGGTATCGAACAACTGGTACGGCAGCATGATTCGGCCGAAACAGCTGACATTGGAGTAAAAACCGGCGCCCCGTCCAAAGTTCATCGTGCGGATGGGAATAAGTCCATGATAGACGGCCTTATCGATGGGCTCGCCTAGATGTTTGGGGAAATTTTTACGAGTGAAGAAAACGTAACCGATCAAAATTTCTTGAGGCCATAAAAGAATATCCCCTTCCTTGGGGAATTCCTGGTAGCGGGAAACCTGCCGGAAGCCTTCGCGGTCGCAATAGAATTTCCAACCCCACGCGCCGACGTACCATGTTTGATAATCGTTCGAACTCCATTTCTCTTTCGCATAGCGGGCGAAGGAGCGGTAACTGTCGGCGTATTCCATATCCGCCGTCTGAATCAGAAACGCCATCGCCGTTTGAATGGCGAGAGTGAAGAAAAGGCCGTATTTCAACGCGGCGGGCGACAATTTGGGCTGACGATCCAAATATCGAAACGCCAACAGCGTCAAAGGCGGAAGCGCCGCGATGAGGTGCCTGACGGCCTGAAAAGGCGCGAAGAGAATGCTGAAAAGCACCGGCGCGCAAAGCCAGGCGAAGAGAAAGAGCGAATCCGCCTCTTCTCCCGGTTGAAAAGTTTTTAGATAAGCGATTCCACGATGCAAACCCTCATAAAGACAAAACATCAATACCAGCAAACCGGTAATCGCCCAAAAATAAAATTCCAAGGAAGGTTTGCCTTTGTAAAACCGATTCATTTCCCATACTGCGAGAAGGAAAAGGCTTAATCCAACGAGTTGAGGCAGCCATTGGCTAACGGACTTCGAAAGCGATGCGGCAGCTCGTTTTCCATCCTTGGCGAAGCAGAGAAGGACGGCTGCGCCACCGGCGCACCCGATGAAGTAATGCCAGAAAGAAAGTGGGCCGGGATAGAAAGTGAAGAAAGACCATAACAATAATAATAGGATAACCGCTGCCGCCGTTTGCAGGATTAGGCGGCCAAGGTTATCGATAATATATGCTAAGCCTTGCAGCAAATAAATCGTAAGCATCGCTCCCCCGGCGGCGCCCAACAAGTAAGCAGCGAACTGATATTTTCCGTTGTAATCGATATGATATTGTTGGCGCAGCAGCAATAGCCCGCATAGTCCCAATCCCACGATCCACCAAAGCTTCCGACGCAAAAAATGGACGAAGAGCAATGGCGCCAAATAAATAATGCCGCCGATGACGGTGAAAGCGCCGAACATCCTGTCTAATTTGGGAATGCCCGACTGTTCGGTCCGTTCGAACAAAAGATAGTAAAAATGCATCTTCCCATAGTACATTTGATTGTGCAGGCACCATAATCCGAATAGCAGAATGATGGGCCATACCCACAGCATCAAGCGGTATTTGCGTTGGAAAAAGGGATAAAGCAGCATGACGGGAAGAAAAATAATGGAGGAATACTTAGTCAATACGGCCAAACCCGCCAGCAGCGCCCCCAAAAAGAGATGCCTTCTTTTACCCCGGTCGGTCCCTAAAATGTATAATGTCGCGCCCGCCGTTCCCAATCCCGCCGCGGGAACGTCGCGCATGACGTTGCCGGAGACGATGACGGCGCAGCTGGTCATGACGAACAGCAAGGGCCAATCGCCGGCGCGCGTGAAGCGCCGCGCTAGCCATACCATCGACCAAGCCAGCATCAGCAAAAAGGGAATCATAGCGGCGTGCAGGACGATTTCGGAATAATCCGACAAGGCGGCGAAAGGCGCAAGATAGTAGCTGAGAAAGGGAGGATTGGTCGTTACTTCCCATAGCGAATCGACGTAGCCGAACCAATCGATCTCTCCGTAAAAGGGATCCAATGGATGTTCCAAAATGACTTTGGTCACATGGAGAACCATCGTATCGTCGATATGGTAGGCTTTGTTTAAAAAGGGAACCGATGTAAACAGGACAACTAAAAGGATGGTCAAAATGGTTTTTTTGTTGTTTATTGTATCCATCATCCCAAACTTTCGTTGATGAAATAGGGCGGCTCTTCGCGGCGGTGCAGAAAGGTCAGCATCTCAGCGACAAGCCCCAGAAAAATCGACTGAAAACCCATAAGCGTCAGAAAGATGCCGATGGCGAGAACGATTCCTCCCACGGCGTAAGCATCATACCATAGAAAAAACAGGCTTGCCAAGAAGAAAATAAAACCGAATAGTCCCAGCGAAAGGCCGATGCGCCCGAACAGATGCGACGGCCTTTGCACGTAACGGGTGAAAAACATCACCGTGGCGAAATCGAGAAAGCCGCGGATGATGCGTTCTCGCCCGTACCGGCTGCGCCCGGAGCGGCGCGGGTGATGGGCGACGGGGAGTTCCCCGATCCGGAAGCCGTACCATCCCGCCATGACGGGGACGAAGCGGTGCATTTCGCCGTAAAGGCGCACCTGGTCGAAGACTTCCCGCCGGTAGCACTTCAATCCGCAATTGAAATCGTGAAGGGGAATGCCGCTGGCGCGGGATACGACGGCGTTGAAGATTTTGGAAAAAAGGCGACGGTTGAGGGAATCGCGGCGGTTTTTCTTCCACCCGGAAACGAGATCGTACCCCTCGCCCAGTTTTTCCAGCAAGTGAGGGATTTCCGCCGGATCGTCCTGCATATCGGCGTCGATCGTCAAAATGACGGATCCGCGAGAGGCGGCGAATCCCGCCGCCAGGGCGGGGGATTTGCCGTAATTGATATGAAATCGCAGCGCCCGCACGCGCGCATCCTGTCGATGCAACTCCTTCAACGTTTCGAATGAACCGTCGCCGCTTCCGTCATCGATGAAGATAATTTCGAAATCCTCGCCTAAGGGATCGAGCGCGGCGCAGATGGCCTCGTACAACGGACGCAGCGTTTCCCGTTCGTTTTTGGCGGGAACTACGATCGATAGATAGGGACGTTTCGATTCAGAGATTGGGCCGTTTCCTTCTTGTTTCATCATAAACCTGGATTCCGGTCGCAAAAGCCTCTTTTTTTCTTCGAATTATACAGATTCGTTCCCCGCCTCGAAGGGGCGCGCCTGCGCCGCGCTGGCTGAGGCTTACCAGGACTTTTCTCTATTATAATATCGATTCGATCGTCTTGTCCGCTAACATGTCGAAAAAAACTCGCAATCCCAAAAACGCGCGGAAGCCAGTATTTGGCAAGGGATTTAAATGTGGAATGGGAAATTCCGCCGCGCCGGTTGATATGGAAATCGGCGCGCCAATCGCTTCGTATTCCTCAGTTCATGATGGCTTGAGGGAATGACCATGAGGCAAACGGACGATTTCGATTGTCATCGCAGGGGATAGAATTCGCCATGCGGAAGGCTGGAGGCTAATTTTCTCCGCCGATTAGTTTATATATAAATAAACGGAAAACAAACGAGCCGCAAAAAGAATGACATTCTTTTTGCGGCTCGTTATTGTTATTGATAAACAATAGAATATTTCTATTATACGGCTCTTGGCGTATAAAAAAGACGGATCCGCCTTCCCTCGATGGCGCTAACCATTTGCGGATTCCAGCAACCTGTCCAATGGTATATCCCTAAAGAATAGCGACAGGACCGTTTAGCGGATTTTATACATTCCCCGGCCGGTTTTATCGATCCCGCCGTTCTCTACTTGTTTTTTCAATTCGAGATAGAGAACGCGGCGCGGATCTTTGGATTTGCTTCGGTAGCCCCTAGATTCGATCGCTCTCATGATTTCGTCGATGGTCATGGGGGAATTTCCTATGGATTCGAGAAGGTAATCGCCAAGGGATTTTTTGCCTCCGGGTTTACGGCCTCGTTTCAGTTGCCCTTTCTTCGGACCGCGAGTAGTAGCCGGGGGAGCGATCTTTGCGGCGTAGCCGGGGGTGAACGAATCCAGGTGCTTTTTGAAATCGTTCAAATGATCGCTAACATCTCGTTGCGCTTTGGTCTTCGCCAAATCGAGAATTTCCTCGAGCGTGAATGACTTCAATATGGTTTCCGCGCTTGGTCTTACCATTATGATTCCTGCCTTTTCTCTTTAATATGGAACGAATTTACCCAATTATAAAACATGCAATGCAGTTTGTCTATAGCGAATAACACTGATTTTAATATTTTTCGCTAACATTTTTTTTTGAGATGTTCGTCGTCGATTCGTTCTGCCGCCGAACGGATCGGCTTCCATCTCCATTGCATCTCCTATATTCCATTCATGATCCAAAGGCAGCGTTAAGGATTGCACTTTATGAAATGGCTAGGAAATCGATATAGTCGGCCGGGACATCCATGACGCTGAGGAAGCGAAAAAACTGGAAAAGAATGGGAATCGCTGTTTTTCATGAGGCGGAAATGGCTTCGAAGGAAAGACAAGATGATGTTATTTGGCTTATCGCATGCCATCGAGAAACCATGAATATACTTGAATTTCGCGAAATTTTCGAATCGCGGATTGCGAGGCTCCCGCCAAGCTGAGTAGATGCAATCGTTCGCCAGGTGGCTCGCCCTCCCATCCTTTCCACAGCCTGCGCATCGAACCCAAGAGCATTTCGTATGAGCTTCCAGATTCAAACATCGAAACTGCCTTAGTGTTTGCGGGTAATGTGCGGCCGGGTGGACGAAGGAATTTTCTTCTTCCGGATAAATGGTTAAGGATATTTGTCCATCGAAAAAAGAGATGCGGAGCTGGGCAGCTCCGCATGAGATGTCATTCGGGAGACGAAAACAATCCCATTCGTTCTTAGTCCGTACTGCGGCGCGAACGAGGGAAAATCTTATCATGCGCCGAGCCGTGGCCGGAAACTCCGCCCTCTCCATCGATCGCAATATGATGTTTTCCCGATTTATTCTCTCCGGCGATGATGTTTTTGTAAGGTTGCCATTTCAACGCATCCACCAGGCGATGGTATCCTCTTCTCGCGAAACGGCCCCATTCTTTCATCGTTGTGAGGCACATCAGCAAAAGGAGAATCAATACGCCCCAAAAGACGGCGGTTTCGTATCCGTTCATTGTCGTAAACCTCCTTTGGCGGCCTTCGTTGCTTCTATTTTCATTATATCCTGGTTTTTGGGGATTGACGAAATTTTCTTTTTTTGAAGTAGTCGTTCCTCCTTGGACATCGAACCGATAGAATGTTTAGGAATTGCATAGAGAAAAAAAGTAGATTGAAGCGAAACGCAAACCAACGCCATCCTATGCGCATTGCTATTGTCCGTATCCGGATATCCAAGTTTATTATCTTGAATATCCGGGCCATCCGGATTCCGGCAAACAATTGGAATATCGTTTCCGTTCGATCCCAAAAGGTTTGAAACTGGAAACAATGCCATTCATAGAATTGTTTGCTAAGAAACGTTTACCATCATGACGAATCCAACGATCTATCATTGCCGCCATTGCGGCGCTATTCTGCCGGAGGGACGTCAAACGCGTTGGTTTCCTTTTTGCAGCGAGCGTTGTAAGTTGACGGACCTGGGGCGCTGGCTAATGGGAGATTATCGCATCCGTGAAGAAATTCCTTGCAACGAAGCTGAAATCCTGGCTGAGATGGAATCTGAGCCGGAATGATCTAGCTGCCTGCCTGGCGTCGGGGATTCTGCTCGCCGCCGCTTATCCGCCTTGGAACTTATCCGCGGCGATCTTTTTCGCCCTGGTTCCCTTATGGTGGCGGCTGCGGCCGGGATGGCGATGGGATAACGCATGGTTGGGATTCCTGACCGGCTTTGTTTTCTATGCGCTGCATTTGTTTTGGCTGCGTCTTGTCGCGCCGCCGGGATTGGCGCTGTTGGTTGTTTTTCTCTCTTTGATTTTTGGAGCGCAAGCCGCCGTCGCTGGTTTTTTATCTTCCTATTCGTTTTCGATTCCCGCCTGCGCCGCTTTATGGGCGTTGGTGGAATATCTCCGGTCGCTGGGCGTTCTCTCCTTCGCCTGGGGGTATATGGGACATGCGTTGTACTTATGCGATTCCTTGCGGCCGTACGCTTATGATTTCGGCGTCAGCGGCCTATCGTTCTTCCTGGCGGGCGTCAATTTTTCCTTGGCGGCCATGATCGTTTATTGGACAAAGCGATGGACGAATCGCCGCCTGTCTTTCCTTTCGCGCGAATGCTGCCTTCCGCCCCATTTTTTCTTTACGGCGTTCTTTGGATGCGCGATGATTGGGATTGTTTTTTCTCCTTCGTCAACGGAACAAAATTCAGCTGCGTTATCCTCTTCCCTTCGCATCGCTCTCATTCAAGGAGGCGTCGAACAGGAAGAGAAAGAATCCGAATCCGGCGGCGACGCTTTGGAACGCTATTTAAAACTCTCCGCCGATGCTCTCTCCTTCAAGCCGGATTTGATCGTATGGCCGGAAAGCGCCATCGTTTTTCCCTTGAATTACGAGACGGATTTGCTGAAACAAATCCTCGATTTCATAAAACAAGCGGACGTCGAATTGTTCGCCGGAACAGTTTATGCGGAGTACGACGAAAAAGAAAAATGGAAATATTGGAACCGCGCCGTACTGCTTTCGCCGGATACGAATCTGGACTTGGCGGAATACCCCGTGAAAATGGATAAGGTTCCTTCTTACGATAAGATGCACCTTGTGCCCTACGGCGAATGGATTCCTCTGGGTGAATACTGGCCTTTCTATCATATCGAAACGTTGATCGAAGAAGCGGGCGCCGGTCTTTTCCAACGCGGGGAGAATCTCACGATTTTCTCCACGCGCCAAGGCGCCGCCTTCGCCGCCGCGATCTGCTTCGAATCCACATTGGCGGGACAGATGCGCGAAGCGCGCCGCAAGGGCGCCGATTTTTTCATCAATATTACTAACGACGCCTGGTTCGAACGATCGGCGGGATTGGAGCAGCATTTTCTGCAATCGGCTTTCCGCGCGGCGGAAAACCGATGCTATCTGGCGAGAGCCGCCAATACGGGAATCACCGGCGTCATCGGTCCCACAGGCAAAGTCTTGAAAACGCTTCCGACGCAAGAGCCTGGAGTATGTACTTTCGAACTGCCATTCGCCGCAAAAGGGAAAGAGAATCCAGGATTGGTTTCCTATCGGTCGCGTGTACAATAAGGCCGGGGCGGCGAATTTCCAGCAGAGGAGAATGCCGATGGGTTGCGCCATTACGGAGTTGCTCGGAGACGGCATCGGACCGGAATTAAGCCGCGCCGTCCATATGCTATTCGATCGGCTTCCCGTCGAAGCGGAGTTGATTCCCGTCGATCTGAGTTTGGAAAACCGCGTCCGCAGCGGCCAGGATCTCTATGAAAAAGCTTGCGAATCGATTCGCGCCACCCGCTTCGCCATTAAATATCCCACGATCACGGCGAGAGAAAGCCCCAACGCCATCTTGCGGCGTCTTTGCGGCTTCAGCGTTATCCATCGGCCCGTCGTCTCCATCCCCGGTCTTAAGACCAACTTTACCCAAACCATCGATGTGGACGTGGTTCGCATCGCCACGGGGGGAACCTATGAAGATCCAGGCCGCATGATCGGACAGGAAGCCGCCGTCTCCATCCGCATCGTGGAGCGCAAGCCCTGCCGGGAAGCGGCCCGTTTCGCGTTTCGCCTGGCGGAGGAATTGAAAAAGACCGTCACTTCTTCCTCCAAATATACCATTCAATCCGTAACCGACGGTTTGTTTCAATCCGTCGTCGATGAAATCGCCAAGGAATATCCGCTCGTACCGCATCGCCGCGAACTTTTCGACGCCCTGCTCGCTAAACTCGTCCTCAAGCCGCAAGATTACAGCGTCATCGTCGTGTTGAACGAATACGGAGATTTTTTATCGGATATGGTTTGCGGCTTGGTGGGATCGATGGGCATCGGCGGCAGCGGCAATTATTCCTTCAACGAGGACGGAAGCGTCCGCCTGGGATTGTTCGATCCCGCCGGAGGAACGGCGCCGGATATCGCCGGAAAGAATATCGCCAATCCCACAGGAATCATCTTCGCCGTTTGTCTCTTGTTTCAACAAATGGGCGAGTTGGAGTTAAGCCAAGCGCTGCGCCGCGCGATGCTGGATTTGCTGTCTCAAGGAAAGGCCACCCCCGATTTAGGCGGCTCACTTTCGACGACGGAATTTACCCAATGCGCCATCGACGAATGTCTGCGGCGCTTGAACGGCGGGCATTCGAAAGAAAAAAAATCGTAAAAAAAAACTCTTGTCCAGTTTGCAAGACCTGTCTATACTTTCCTTCAGTAATGATTTGGGTTGGGGTTTTCGGGTTCGGAGAGGAATTGTTTGTTTAAAGGCCGAAGTTCGAGAACACGAGTATGTCCAATTCGGTTCAAGCTGCCCACTATAGGCTTCTCGGTCCCAAACCGCGCCGATTCGGCGTTATCCTCCCCTTTAGTCCCGCCAAGGTTGCAAGTGAGTGTTTCATATTGAATGGTGTTGAGAGCGGAGCTTTTTTCAGGAAAAAAGCTCAGTAGAAAGGTCGTCGGCGCTGCGTCGCCATCGAGGACTCCAGGGAGTCTTTTTGACTCTGCGGCGTCCCCCCGTTTCTCCATCGCGATGCGCGGTGACGGCCTCTCTATGAAAGCGCATATTCTTAGGAGACGAGAGGGAGATTTAATCCATGGCCAAGGAGTTAATGGCTGAAGAGCGTCAAGGAAATGCGAAATTCAGGAAATTGATTGAACTCGGGGAGCGAAACGGTTGTTTGACGTATGACGACGTCAACCGCATGATCAACGATGAAACGGTAAGCGTGGAGGAACTTGATGACATCTTCATTGTCCTAAACGATTTGGATATTCCCGTTGTGGACGAATACGATTCTCTGAGCCGGAGGGATTCCTGCAAGGGTCTCACGGAAGAAAGCGAGGACGACGAAACCAACGAAGATTTGATAGAAGAAGAAAGATCGCGCGTCGACGATCCCGTTCGATTGTATTTGCGGGAAATGGGACGCGTTCCCCTTTTGACCCGCAACCAGGAAATCGAATTGGCGAAAAAAATCGAATCCGGCCGCTTCAAAGTATGCCGGGCGTTGGCTCTCAGCAAAATGGCGCTCAACGAAATCGGCCGCTTAATCGAAAAACTCGAACAGAAACACGTGAAACTCGAGGACGTCATTCAAAATTTCGACTTTAAGGAAAATTTTTCCGAAAGCGATCGTACTTCGATTTTGGCGGATTTGCGCGAAAAACTAGCCAAGATTCAAAAAGTCCATAGCGAAGTGCTTCGAATGGAAAAACGGATTTCCAAAAAGAGCCGCGCCAAACTGCTTGGCAAACAGCGATACTTGGGCAACCTTCTCATCTCCATGAAATTCGATCACGAACAGATCGGAAAAATCGCCAAAAGGATTTTGAATCATCACAGCCGCATGAGAGACGCCAAAATCGAGATCGAGAAAATCTGTTCCCAATTCAAATTGAGCGCCGGCGAACTTACCTCTTTGTTTAAGAAACTGCGCTATACCAGTTTCGGCAAAAGCGAATTGGAAAAGCGCACTGGCAAAAGCCGCGATATGCTGATTCAAGCCAGTAAGCGTTTTCAGAACGCCCAAAAATGGCTTCTCCGCTGCAAGAAAGAGATGGAAGACGCACCGGAGCATTTGGAACGGATCGTCGAAATGATTAAAGACGGCGAAAACGCCGCTCATCTCTCCAAGATGGACGTCGTCAAAGCCAACTTGAGACTAGTCGTATCCATCGCCAAGAATTACACCAACCGGGGACTGCAATTCCTCGATTTGATCCAGGAAGGCAACATCGGTCTCATGCGCGCCGTCGATAAATTCGAGTACCGGCGCGGCTATAAATTCAGCACCTACGCCACCTGGTGGATTCGCCAGGCCGTTACCCGCGCCATCGCCGATCAAGCCCGCACTATCCGCATTCCCGTTCATATGATCGAAACCATCAACAAGATGACTCGCATCTCCCGCCGCTTGGTTCAGGAATTGGGCCGGGAGCCTTCGCCCGATGAAATTTCCAAACTGATCGATATGCCGGTGGAAAAAGTGCGCGGCGTCTTCAAAATCGCTCAGCAGCCCATTTCCCTGGAAACCCCTGTCGGCGACGAGGGCGACACCAATTTCGGCGATTTCATCGAAGACAAAACCATCCGCTCCCCTTCTTCCATGACGGCGGATCACATCATGGACGAACAGATGGAACAAGTGCTCCAAACTTTGACGGAGCGCGAGGAAACCGTCCTGCGCCTGCGCTTCGGCATCGGCGACGGCTACCAGCGCACGCTGGAAGAAGTCGGCAACCGCTTCGGCGTTACTCGCGAACGCGTGCGGCAGATCGAAACCAAAGCCCTGCGGAAACTGCGCCATCCCATCCGCAGCCGCAAATTGAGGGATTTTTTGGAATAAGAAATAGTATAATTACATCGTAGAAAACGGGGACGGCCAATCGACCGTCCCTGTTTTGTTGAATCGCTCCGAAGGTATGGAATACTCGTTGCCGCTAGCCTATTATTTTCCTTCCAACTACATTTTTTTTAAGAATGAATATAAGATGCAGCATCGATTTGCGAACAAGGAAATAAGGAAATATGGATGAGTGGCAAGGGGAAGGTTTTTTCTGCCCTTGACTCTGCGCTTGATGCCGGGTTCGGTAAGGCTAGGATTCGCAGGATAAAAGCATACTGGTCATCCTATCATCCTGGCTATCCTGATTCTGATGGACGATTATGGAAATTAAAGCAACGACGAAAATCTGCGCCGTCATCGGCGATCCCGTAGAACATTCTCTCTCGCCCTGTATGCACAATGCGGCCTACGCGGCCTTGAATCTCGACTATGCCTACGCCGCATTCCATGTGAAAGACGTGGAGAAAGCGGCGGCAGGCGCCCGGGGATTCCAAATCCGGGGACTTTCAGTCACGATTCCTCACAAGGTCGAGATCATGAAATATCTCGACGAAATAACGCCGCTGGCGCAGCGCATTGGCGCCGTAAACACCGTAACCAACGACAACGGACGGCTGATGGGAACCAACACCGACGGCTTCGGCGCGCTCTATGCTTTGGAGAGCCAGGGAAAAGTGGAAGGCGCATCCATCGCGATTTTAGGCGTGGGCGGAGCGGCGCGCGCCGTGGCGTTGACGCTGGCCTGCGAGCGGTCACCGCAGCGCATCTTTCTATTGCGCCGCGACGAAGATCATGAGATGGCGCAAGCGCTTTTAGCGGATATCCAAGTTCATTCCTCCGTCCCAACGGACGTCTCGCCGCTGCATCCCGTCCATGTGCGCGAAAAACTGGCTGCCGCCGATATCGTCATCAACGCCACTCCCATCGGCATGTCGCCGAAAGTAAACGAATGCCTGGTGGAAGAAGAATGGTTTAGCGCAAGGCATTTGGTCTTCGACGTGATTTACAATCCCGCCAAGACGCTTCTGTTGCAGCGGGCGGAGCGGCGTTCGGCCCGCATCCTGAACGGCGTCTCCATGTTCGTTCATCAAGGCGCGGAGCAATTTCGCTTATGGACGGGACAAGAGCCGCCGGTGGATGTCATGCGGACGGCGGTGGAGAAAGCGCTGGGATATTGATGAATCTAGTTCTCATTGGCTATCGCGGGACGGGAAAAACGGCGCTGAGCGAGCAACTGCGCTTGTCGCTGAATCTCCCCGTCTATCACATGGACGAAATGCTGGAATCGCGATTCGGCGAAAAAATTTCATCCTTTGTGGAACGATGCGGCTGGGATTCCTTCCGGGAAGAGGAGCGCTTGCTCGTCGAAGAACTGACGCAGATGGACGGCGTCGTCATCGACGCGGGCGGCGGCGTCATCGTACGCGACGACAACATCCACGACCTTCGCCGCAACGGCTTCGTCGTTTGGCTGCAAGCCTCAACGCAGGAAATCGCCCGGCGCATCGGGTGCGATTCCAACCGGCCCTCGTTGACCGGAACGAAATCGCATGTAGACGAAATCAAGCAAGTGTTGGAGCAGCGCCGTCCGCGCTACGAAGCCGCATCCCATTTTACCTTACGCACCGACGAACTCTCTTTCGACGAATGCGTGGAACGAATCCTAAAAGCCTGGAGAGAAAAGAATGAAGCCTTGGCGGCTGAGTGAAGTCAAGTACAGTTACGTCAAAGACAATCCTTACGAAGCGGCCGTACTGCCCATCGGCACCACCGAGCCGCATAACCTCCATCTTCCCTACGGAACGGATACAATCGAGACGGAGATTCTGGGCGATCTGATCTGCGAGCGGGCCTATTCGCTCGGCGCGAAAGTAGCCCTGCTTCCCTGTTTGCCCTTCAGCGTCGATTCCAATCTTCTCGGTTTTCCTATGACGCTCTCGCTCAATCCCTCCACGCTCGACGTCATAATCCGCGACATCATCGTTTCCATCGAACTTCATCAAATCAGAAAATTGGTGATTCTGAACGGGCATGGAGGCAACAGCCTCAAGCATACGCTGCGGGAATTCTTCGGCAAAACTACGGTTCATCTCAGTTTAGTGAATTGGTATGAAGTGGCGCAGGATCGTTATTCCGAACTGTTCGAAGACGCGGGCGATCATGCGGGGGAAATGGAAACCAGCCTGGCTTTGCATCTGTTCCCCGAACTTGTCGATTTGTCGTTGGCGGACGATGGGGCGGTGAAGCAGCCGCGCTTGGACGGCATGAAAGAAAAATGGGTGCATGTTACGCGCCCCTGGCATATCGTAACGAAAAACACGGGATGCGGCGATCCCCGCAAGGCCACGGCGGAAAAAGGAAAAAAACTGACGGAAATCATCGTGGAACGCGTAGGACGCTACTTGAAAGAACTCTGTGCGGCGGAGATGGACAAGAACTTTCCTTACGAATAATGCTATGTTAAATGAGGCGCGTCCTTTGATCCATTGATGGCAATATTCATCGAATCCAATGGATTGGTAAACATGATCCATCCTACTTTTCTAATTTTTCATTATAGATAAGATAGTTTCGTAGGATGGGTCGCGTCGTTTGACCCATCGGTCACTCTAGCCATAACAATTATCGATGGGTCGAAAAACGCGACCCATCCTACATTTTTTAATCCGAAAGCAAAAAAAAACTAAATCCGGCGATTCAACTTTGAAAGAAGGCCGCGCCGGAAATCGATAAACGCTTAAGAGGAGCGAATGCAATGGCAGAATTGAAAGGTAAAGCAATTATTGCCCAAGGAGGCGGACCGACCGCGGTCATCAATCAAAGCCTGGTAGGTGCGGCGTTGGAATGCCGCAAATTTTCCCAAGTCACCCACGTCTACGGCGCCCGTCATGGCGTCCGCGGGATTGTCAACGAGGATTTCGTCGATCTGAGCCAATCCACGTCCCACAACCTCGAACAAATCGGCATGACTCCCGGCGCCGCGTTGGGATCCACCCGCGACAAGCCGGATCAGGAATATTGCCGCAGAATTTTCGAAACGTTCAAGAAATATGATATCCGCTATTTCTTCTATATCGGAGGCAACGATTCTTCCGACACCTGCCGTTTGGTCAACCTGTTCGCCGATGAAGAAGGCTTCGAATGCCGCTGCGTGCACATCCCCAAGACCATCGATAACGATCTCGTCGTAACCGACCATTGCCCCGGCTTCGGCTCAGCGGCGAAATATGTGGCGCAAGCGTTCGCGGGCGCCAACCTCGACAACCGCGCGATTCCCGGCGTTTATATTTGCGTCGTCATGGGGCGCCACGCCGGATTCCTCACCGCCGCCTCCGCGGCCTATCGCAATTTCCCCGACGACGGCCCCCATTTGGTTTATATTCCCGAACGCCGGTTCGATCAGGAACAATTTCTGAAGGACGTGGACGCAGTCTATAAGAAAAACGGCCGCTGTATCGTCGCCGTTTCCGAGGGCATATGGGGCGAGAAAGACGAAAAGGGCAAAGAAGTTCCCGTCGTCGTCAGCATTACCGGCAAGGCGGAAAAAGACGCGCATGGCAACGTCCAACTTTCCGGAACCGGCGCCTTGGGGGACATTCTCTCCAATTTGATTAAGGACAAATTGGGCATCAAGCGCGTGCGCGCGGATACCCTCGGCTATCCCCAACGTTGCTTTTTGGGCTGCATCTCCGAAGTGGACGCTCACGAAGCGCGCGAAGTGGGCGAAAAGGCGGCGCAATTTGCGCTTTGGCATAATGTTGACGGCTCCGTCGTCATCAAGCGCGTCGGCAATTACGCCGTGGAGTACGATTTAGTCAAATTGGAGGACATCGCCGCGAAGACGAAAATCATGCCCGACGAATTCATTTCGCCGGAAAGCAACAATGTAACCGACGCTTTCCGCCATTACGTATTGCCCTTGATGGGTCCGGCGCCGGTAGCCACCCGCCTCTTCGCCCCCGCTGTTCCCAAAGTGTAATTGGAGTAACGCGCATTCCCTAAAGTCCGCAAAGAAAGGCGTACAACCGTACGCCTTTTCTATTTTCGTTCGCAAATCGTAGAGACAAGGAGACTTGGAGACTTGGAGACTTGGCCGGGTGGCAAGGGCAAGGTTGTTTTTGCCCTTGAAACCGCAGGATGGGTCGCGCCGTTTGACCCATCAATTTTTTTCATCATTCATCGCGCGTCATTCAAATTGGAGGGTGGACTAAAAGCGAAGCGTAGCCGCCAAAGTGGACTGCCTTTTACCCATCAATACTCTAAAGCCGATTCGCACCAGCGCGAAAAGCAGGAACCTCGTCCGCATCCCGCTTTTTCAGGGGTTCCAGGACGTTCTTGCGAAACGCCAACAACTCCATGCGTCCCATGCCGTCGAACATTAGAGGATGATACGTCAGTTCGTTGTCCACGATCCGGGCAGCGTTCCATAAGGAAATTTCGCAGGTTTTGAATGCCCACCGTAGTTTTTGCGCATAAAATTCGGCCCGCTTGATAGAGCCATAGGCGGTCAACGGCTGCTCGCGGCAAGTAGAGCGGCGCGTTTCGCCGATGAGTCCTCCTTTGAGGACTACCCAAACGTAAGGTGGAATTTCCGCGCCCCAACGCAGCAACTCGTTTTGATTCTTGTCTTCTTTCGACAACGCTTGCAAAACCATCTCCGCCGCCATGCGGTTGTACAATTTATAGCCCGATTGAATGTCGGGCGCCGCGCCGTATTGGCGAAAATAGGCGCGATCCTGGATGTAATTGCGCCGCGCAAGAGCAAATTGCAGAGCGGATTGAATCATGCCGTTGAGCAATTCCTCGTAAACCGCCCGGTAAAGCGTCAGCGGCGGATCGAGGCGATTTCTTCCTCCGATGACGAGAACCGGCAATCCAGGGCGCTCGGCTTCGATCTGTTCGCCCAATTGCAGCATTGGCGGAAATTCGTTAGCGCGGTGATCGCCGTCGGCGTCGCGCACGGTGAGCCATTTGATTTGGGGATTTTCCAAACCCGCCCGCAATCCGGCGAAGACGCCCGCCCCCTTTCCCTGGTTTTGGGGCGCAGCTTCTATTACGGCGCTGGGACAATGGCGTTTCGCCGCTTGCTGGACGAGAGGAACGATTCTAACCGCGCCGTCCACGTAAAGAAAACGATTGGACGGCGGCGCGATGGCATCCGCTCCCACCAGCGTTTCGTCGAAAAGAGCGGCGGCCTGCTCTTCCGGAACCTCCGGCGAAAACCATATGGGAATAATATCGAAAATGAATGCAGATTCCATGATTGTATAGCCTAGTAACTCATGTTACGCAGCCTGGGAGCGCAGGCATCTTGCCTGCCTGTTGAAATACCCATCCCAGAGCAGCGATTGGTTTTATATCTTTTGCGTTTTTGAATCACGAAAACACGAAAAAACTCGAATTTCACGAAATACTCGAATCACGGATATCGCGGATTCTTTTGGATTTCACGGAAAAATCTTTTGTACGGCGCGATTCCTTACGCCAAATGTTTTTCTTTTCTTTTTTCGTGTTTTTCTTTTTTATTTCGCGTCATCGCGATTCAAACGACAATAGTAAGAGATTCCTTTATTTACCCATTGCGCGTAACATGAGAAAATAAATTCTTCCGTGAAATCCAACTCATCTATGGAATCCGTGATTCAAAATAATTTGCGGAATCCGCCGCTATCTCATTCGAAAGGGAGAAGAACAAAAAAGGGCGATTCGAAAACCGCCCTTTCATTTTAAATGAATTCGGATGATATGATTCAATCTTACGCTTTTTCCGCCGGTTTTTCTTTTGCTTCTTCTGTAGGTTTTTCTTGTGGCTCTTCTTTGGGCGGGGGGACGTCCTTAATGTATTTATCAATGGCTGCGAACAAATCTTCGCCGCGCAGCGCGTCGCCCATCTCCACGATTTTCCCTTTAGGATCGATTAGAAACGAAGAGGGAATGAATTCAATGAAATAAAGTTCGGATAGGTTTCGCGTTGCGTCGAAAACATGCAGCCACGGCATTTTGTTCTTCTCGAAAAACTTCGGCAAGTCTTCCGCTTTTTTATCTAAACTAATGCTGAGAATCTCGAATCCTTTTTTGTGGTATTTTTCATACGCTTTCTGCAGGTGAGGAATCTCGCCCCGGCAGGGAGGGCACCACGTGGCCCAAAAATCCAATAAGACCAATTTCCCTTGCAACTTTTCCAACTTTACCAGTTTTTTCTCCAACGTGCGCGCAGAAAAAAGAGGAGCGGCCTTGCCGACTTCCGGCTCCTTGGGAATTTCCTTTTCCGCAGCGAAACTCATTATGGCCAAGCTGAATAACGCGACTGATAATACGGAAAACCATTTCGATATTCTTTGCATATCGAATCTCCTTTTTAAAAGCGTATAGAGATCATAATAGAGTGAAATTATAGTTTTGTATTGGCCTAATAGCAATGAGACGATTATCGATAAATTTCGCGAAGCGAAAAAATGGCGTTGGGGGGCGGCGACGAAATAAAGGATTTCGTTTGGCAAGCGGGATGACGATTCAGGGATTTTGACTTATATTTAATACAATTCTCCGTCCATATTTTATCATGAGCTAGCGGCGTAGACTTCCGCCGTTCTCGACAACATTTGCAAGCGTCGGCTGGAAGGTTAGCCGTTGAGCGATATTTATTAAAAAAGCATAGGAAATATCAATGAAACTAGTCTATGTTTTTACGATGGCGCTTCTACTCGTTAACGTTTTACCCTCGTCCGGCGATATCGTCATCACTGAAATCATGTACCATCCACAATCCGATATCGACGAACAGGAATACGTCGAGTTGTACAATTCAGGCGAACAATCGATTGTCTTGACGAATTACGCCTTCACGGGAGGAATTTCCTTCGCCTTTCCGAAAACCGCTTCCATTGCCGCCAAAGGCTATCTTGTTGTTGCCAAAGATGCGGAAATCATTCGCACTCTTTATAAAATCGAAAACGTCGTGGGAAATTATTCCGGTAAATTAAGTAATTCGGGGGAACAGATTGTTCTAGAAGATAGTCTGGGCAGGATTGTGGATCAAGTCGAATACGGCGAAGCCGCGCCCTGGCCTGTCCAAGCGGATGGCGAAGGCCCCTCGCTGGAACTGATCGATCCAACCAAAGATAACAACGACCCTTTTAACTGGCGGTCGAGCGAGCTGCCTCCCGCCGGGCTGCCCTGGGGAACGCCGGGAAGAGAAAACGGAACCTACTCCGCCGATCTACCGCCTAAAATCGGCAATATCCGCCATAAACCCGACGCTCCCCTAAAAGGCGAGACTATCTCCCTGCGCGCCGATGTCGCGGATGAAACGGGCGTAAGGAATGTTTGGGCAGAATTCATGGCGACGCGCATCTTCGCTGTTGACTCCGATCCCTTGCCGGTCCCGGAAGGCGAATGGCTTACGCTAGCGTTGTACGATAACGGAACCCATGGCGACCGTACGCCCTACGATGGCTCCTTCGAAGCGGATTTACCCGCTTTTCCGGCAGGAGTACTCGTTCGCTACCGGATTCATGCCCAGGATATGCTTTCTCAGGAAGGCATCGGACCCGATCCCAACCTGTTTCCCCGCCAACTGGCTTTGTACGTGCGCGGCGAAGAACTGAACGCCGAAATCCCGGTTTTTTCCATCGTCATTGTGGCGGACGATCTGGCCGCTTTGAAGGAAAACGCCGCGAAGCCGCCATCCGACGCCGATTACGACAAAACCAAGCGCGCAACCTTCATAGATTCCAACGGTCTCGCCTACGATGACGTGAAGATGCGCTTTCTCGGCTACCCCGAAGAGCGCATTCAAGCCAAGCCGGGTTGGCGCATCGAGTTCAACGACGGTTACCTGTTCGAAGGCCGGGCGAAGATGAATCTCGATTCGCTCTTCCATCCCAATAATACTTCCCGCCGCGGCGACGCGGGATTATACGAAAGCGTCGCCTGGGAGGTCTTCCGCCGAGCGGGCGTCGCATCCATCCGCACGCAAACTGTGCGCTTGAATCTGAACGGCGCCAGCCAGGGCGTCTTTCTGGAACGGGAAAACGTGGAAGAAGATTTCCTCGATCGTCTAGGCAAAGATCGCGATTCCAACCTTTACCAATCGCAAGGCGATCCTACCCGCGCTTATCCCGGAACTCGCGGCGACGAAAGCGTACTCAAAAGTCTGGACGAATACAAAATCACTTACAATAACCGAACCAACAACGACGCTTCCTATGACGATCTCATTGCTTTCATCGAAGCTTTGAACGCCGATAGCGGCGATGCGCTCGCCGCTTTTTGGGGACAATCGTTCGCTGGAAGTCTTTTCCTGCGCTATCTTGCCGCCGGAGCGGTTTGCGTCGATATCGACCGCGTATGGCGCAATCATTTTCTCTATCGCGACCAGAATTCGGACTTGTGGGAAATCATTCCCGAAAGGCTCGACAGAACGTTTGAAATCGCGGACGCCGATATTTTAATGGACGCAGAGGGGCATTCTTCCCCCTTCGGTCCCTGGCCCCTGTTTTCGCAATTTCTTTCTTTGGCGGAGAATGAATCGCTCTACGAGGAGAAGATTCGGGAATTATTGATGCATACCTTCAACGAGCGCGTGCTCTATCCCGTCGTCGACCGTTACGTTATGCAAATACAGGACGAAGCGGATAAGGACCGAGATCACTGGGGAAGCGCAACCGGCTATAAAAATCTAGAAGTTCACGCTCTGGCGCTGAAACAATTCATTCGTCAACGCCGTCAAAATCTTATCGCACAACTGCCGCAGCAATTATTGGTTTCCAACGCCTACGTTTCCCCCGCCGTTCCCAATTCGCTCCAATCCATCGAATTTCATGTTGACGTTCTAAGCGCTGCCCCGCTGCTGGATGTAACGCTGCACTACGCCAATGATGCAGGGGCGGACGCCTTGCAAATGCCCATGTTCGCCCTCGATGACGGAACCGATTATTCCACGGAAATCCATGCGCAGCCGAGCGGAACGCCCATTTTCTATTTCATTACCGGTACCTTTTCTGATGGAACTTCATTTCGTTATCCCGAATCTCCATCCACCAGTCTTCGAGTTGACATTATGGATTCCCCAGAATCCGTTGCGTCTCATATCGCCGTCAATGAAATTATGTATAACAGCCCCGTCGGCGACAACGAATGGATCGAACTGTACAATCGCGGCCCCGAAACGATCGATCTGAGCGGATGGACGTATAAAGACGATAGCGACGATAATGCGTTCGTCCTGCCCGACGGCGCCGTTTTGGCGGCGGACGATTATCTTGTCCTGACCAAGGACTCCTCTCTGTTGGCCTATCTTTACGGTCTGCCCAACGCCATTAGCGGCGTTGCTTTCAATCTGGGCAATGGCGGAGATTCGGCGCGCATTTTCAGCCGTTCCGGCTCTTTGGTCTCCCGCGTCGATTTCGATGACGATTCCCCCTGGCCAGTGGAAGCGGATGGCGCCGGCCCTTCGTTGGAATTGTATTCTCCCGATTTAATCGCCAATTCTCCCGTCAATTGGCGTTCCAGCAACGCCTCGGCGCCCCAAGGCACGCCGGGCGCAAGAAACAGCGTCACTCCACCGCCCGCCGGTGTTGGCGATTGGGCATTGTATTAAGATATATGTCGGATAGCAATCTATTTCACGCGATTTAGAAAGAAAAAGAATTTTCTGGCATTTCCTATTTCACGCGTCAAGCGATTGGAGTAAAATATTTATATAAAATAGGATCGTTTAGCCGAAGCGGCGTATTTGATTTAAGAAGATGCGTTCCAAGACCGACAATAATAGGATGGAAGGATGAATTAATCATTCTCATTCGATGAGCGCTCCAATGAAAAATGCGCCATCAACGAACGGAACATGGTACGCGGCGCCAAAGAAAAATCCAATCTAACCGGCAGGAAAAAAGCGGCCATCCTCATGATCGCGTTGGGGGCGGATATCGCCTCTGACGTCTATCGCTGCCTCACCGACGAGGAAATCGAGCAAATCACGCTGGAAGTGGCCAACATCGGCGCCGTCCCCGAAGAACTTACCTCCCAAGTTATCGAAGAATTTTATCATACCGCCATGGCCAAGCAGTATATCTCCCACGGCGGCATCTCCACGGCGCGCGAGATTTTGGAAAAAGCCTTGGGGCCGGGCAAAGCGATGGAAATCATCGAGCGGCTCCAGGGCATGTTGCAAGGCACTCCCTTCGACTTCTTGAAAAAGGTTGATCCCAACCACCTGCTCAACTTCATCCAAAGCGAACATCCCCAAACCGTCGCCTTGATTCTCGCCCATCTCGAATACGACCAATCCGCCGTCATCATGTCGGCACTGGCGCCGGAAATGCAGACGGAAGTAGCGCTGCGCATTGCTACTATGGATCAAACGTCGCCGGAAATCATCTCCGAAGTGGAGCGGGTGCTGGAGCGCAAGATCGCCACCGTTCTGTCGCAGGAATTCTCCGTAGCGGGCGGCATCGAGGCGCTGGCGGAATTGCTGAACCGCGTCGACCGCGCCACGGAAAAATCGATCCTGGAAACGCTGGAAGAGGAAAATCAGGAACTGGCGGTCGAAATCAAGAAACTGATGTTCACCTTCGACGATCTCATCCTGCTCGACGACCGCGCCATTCAACAGGTGTTGCGCGAAGTGGATATGAAGGAACTGGCCGTGGCCCTCAAAGGCGCCAACGAGGAGGTGAAAACCAAAATCTTCAACAATGTATCCAGCCGCGCCGCCGACAATATCCGCGAAGATATGGAATTCATGGGGCCGGTGCGCGTCAAGCAGGTGGAGGAAGCCCAACAGAAAATCGTCGCCATCATCCGCCGCCTGGAAGAATCGGGCGAAATCATCATCAATCGCGGCGGCGAAACGGAAATGATGACCTGATTCCCCACTCTTTATCGGTTTGGCGATGTCTTAGGAGCAACCCATATATCAGGCAGAAAAAGTGGAAGAGCCATCTTGGCTCTTTCTTTCACCTCTCAAGAGGCTTGAAGCCTCTTCTACTCTGGAGTTTCAGAAGAGGGCGATCCACATCTCCCGCTTTTGCAGCCGCAATTCCCGCTCTTGCAGCCGCCTTCGCCGCTTCCGCAACCGCTTTTTCGTTCAGCTTGGTTGGGATTGTTCAAAATCGCGAAGCCTTCTCGTTTCCCTATCTCGATCCAATCGATTTCCGACCCCTGCACGTAAGGCAGGCTGATTCGATCGATAAGAATTGGTATTCCTTGGCTTTCCATGGCGAAATCGTCTTGCTCGCTCATATCGTCGAGACCGATGAAATATTTCAGTCCAGCGCAGCCGCCGCCGATGACCGCCACGCGCATGGCGGCGTTCTTGCGGAGTTTCTCCTGCCGGATCGTTAAGAATTTATGCGCCGCTTTTACCGTTAAATAAACCATGGGAGGCCAATCTCAGGAACTGGATGGTTAATCGCTGACCCTCGATCGCTGGTAATTCATTATCATTTCATCCTATCCTTGCGGCAAGATCAACGGCGAAAAGGATGCCGGAGTTGCAGGAAAGGTTTGATGATTCGCCCCTACTCATCATTCATACAACTCCCACCCCGCAATCCGCGTCGGCAACTGAGCATCGAAAATATAAAGCGTCCGCGAAGAATCCACGATATACAACTCCTTGTCGTCGGGAGAGAAGGCGCAGGCGGTCATGGGAGATTGGATTTCGTACTTTTGGATTTCCTCCATCGTCGTCAAATCCACCAGGGTCGGCAGGCCGTTGCGCCCCGTAACCATATAGCGTACGTCGGAGTTGTAGGCGATATCGCCCTGGGCGGGGATAGTTTCAAAGGTTGTTGTGTCGATTAAATCGGGGACATGTCTTAAGTATCTTACGGAATAGAAGCGGCTGTCGGGGGAAAATCTTGCATCGATAACTAGCTGCGTTGTTGTATCCATTCTCTCTTCTTTTCCATATAATATTTTCCCATCAACAGCGCTCCAAATACGTGGAAAACGATAACGATCTGTATGCATTGTATGGTAATCATCAACTCCATAGGTATAAGTATAGTAAACAATTCCCCCAACCAATGCGTTATTTGGTGACAATGATAGTGATCCCGATGAATATTTCTTATTATCCCCAGAAGCGAAAATAATTTCCCCACTTCTATCTTCTAGGAGAATTCTATCATCAAAAGGTTTTTTTGCATAAATAACTTCTGACCAACTTGTATAAAGCGACATTTCCGTTTTTTCTAATTTTATCAGTCGGCCGTCTAAAACGCCCTTTTTAATATCGTGAATAAGAAGATAGGGCGTTGCATAAAAGTAAAAAAACGAACCAGGATCTACACTCGGTATTAATGTTGTAATGATCATAACCAATTGACTGTTGTTGTTGCGATTTATTGCAATTTGATAAATATTAGTCACATTTATATCAGAATAACCCCAAACGTCAGCCATATCGGATTTAATAACTTCGACATAATTTTTCAAATCCCATTTTCTCGTGGGCGCGACAATAACGTTTCTCTGAACGTCAGTCCCCCTTACTGTTGGAACGACTGGCATAGCATGTGTTAAAATTGTGTTATCATATTGAGAAAATAACATAATCGAAGATAGTAACAAGCTTATTATTGAGAAATTAAGTTGTTTCATAATTATCTCCGTTAGAAGAGGGGAAGCCGAATTATAAAGCTCCCCCTCTTCTATGTTTCCAATCATTGATTAATAATTCTGCAATTGAAATGACTTTCGGACTAAATCATGACTTGTTACTACCCAATCACCGTCCTCACTCATCATTCATATAACTCCCACCTCGCAATCCGCGTCGGCAACTGCGCGTCGAAGATGTAAAGCGTGCGGTTGGAATCGACGATATATAACTCCTGATTGTCGGGAGAGAAGGCGCAGGCGGTCATGGCGGCTTGTATTTCGTACTTCTGGATTTCCTCCATCGTGGTCAAATCCACCAGCGTCGGCAGGCCGTTGCGCCCCGTAACCATATAGCGTACGTCGGAGTTGTAAGCGACGTCGCCCTGCGCGGGGAGGGTGGTGAAGTTGGTTGTGTCGATTAAATCGATATCGGCGCGCGTGTAGCGAACGGAAAAGAAGCGGCTGTCGGGGGAAAATCTTGCGTCGATGACGCCAATTTTTTTCCGTTCGTATTGACTATAATTTGACGCATAATCTGAAATCTCATAAAGTATTTTTCCGTTTTCAGCATCCCAAATACGAGGAAGAGAATAAACATGATTAGTGAATGCATGACTGCTGCAAAAATAATTGTCGATATAACTATATCCTATTACACCACCAATCATTTTCTTGTTTAGGGATATTTTTAGCATATATGAATTATAACTTATACCGCTGCATCCACCTAAATCAATATTTCCTTTGTTTTGTTCTAAGGGTACACTATTATCATATATTGCATTGAAATATACATTAATCATCCAATTACTATATATAGACATATCACTTTTCAATGGTTCAATATAATTGTTTTCGATTATGTTGTACGTAATAATATACGGTGAATATCCCATGTAACGTACTTCATCATAAGAAATAATCTCCAATTTATTTGATAGTATCATTTTAATACAATTTAAATCGTCACTGTCGACGGCTATGTGATATATTTTTACAATATTCACAACATCATCAAAATTTATTTCTAAATTCCAAATAATAGCCTTGTCGGGTTTAATGACGTGAAATTTCGATTTAACTTTAATTGTTGAGGTTTCATAAGAAGAAATCGCAATTAGGGGATAATAAAACTGAATAAATATTATGATAATTTTGGTTTTCATTTCTCACCTATACAATCCTATGCAATGGAAAATAAGAATTAGGGAGATTGCATTGAAAACAATCTCCCCTTGTTTGGTTTTTAATCAATAATTCTGTAGTTGAAATGTCTTTCTTACTAAATCATAACCCGTATCTGTCCACTGATTATTAATCAACTCCTTGGTTTTTCGTGTATAATACAGCATGTTGTATTCCGTCGTTGCGTAATCCTTGCCATTCGATCCAATAAGAGAAGGATAATAAAAATACTCCTCTTTCGTTGCTGTTTTACTCTCCGCCGTCATAATCATATAAGCGGTGGAATTCCAGTTTATGGGATCGTAGGATGTATGTAGGTAGAAAGCTGGAATACCTGCGGTATTTTGACCTTTACCTATAATAATGAAATCGGCGTCGTTGAGGTAATTATTGCTGCTGAATTTTGGATTTAAGCAATATTTTGATAAATCGTTAGGTTGATCTGGATTCCCCGACTTTGCATTCCAAACAGCGGAAAACTCGCCGCCGTTGCCCGCTTGGGTCCAATTTTGGCTTTCCCAATAATTGCTAGTAACATTATTATACTTATACCAAGGATTCGCATTGCTCTCGTAATTCGTAGAGTGAACGGAGGATTTTAATGCTCTCGCTGCGGATAACATAGTATACGCAAAGTGACCGCAGTTTCCATGTTTTTGTTCAAGCGTGCCGGTACAGGAATCGACCCATGAATAGTATGAGTTATCAACATCGGGATCCGGATCCGAATCCGGATGATATAAATACAACTGTTTATCGCCATTTATATTTTCTTGGATTGAAAAAGTATTGAAGATCATGTAATAGTAATCGCCAAAAGGTACAACCGAAGGATCTCCACATCCATATAGATGTTTATAATTCATTTCAATGGAACTTTCCGGCAATTCGTATTTTATGATTTGATAGTTATTGTTGTTGTCGTGTAATTTGCTAAAAGATAGACCGTAAGATGCTGAACCATCGGTTTCCTTCGATCGGGCGTAGCCGATTGCAGTATAACAATGGTCATAGTTATGCTCGCAGGTTGCGCCTCTTGGAATATTACTACCTGTATGATAATCATCGCAGACCAAATCGCTGTTGTATTGGAAATGATCTTCCACGTAGTAGAAGGCGTGAAGCGCATCCGTTTGATTGTCGCTCAGCGGATTGTAAATCACGGAAGAGATGCCCGCCCAATGATCGTCAAAATTCCGCGATGCGTCGCCGCTGGGAGACAAAACGGCAACGGCTTCGTTGTTGGCATTTTTCTTTATATGGTTTTTTATACTTGTCTGGCTGGCGATATACATGTTATCCGGCGTAGAACTGTCGGCAAAGTTAATAACGCGGGAACTGGCGCCATAGACGGCGTCTTCCGCTCGCGCTGGATTTCCTGCAGCGCCATGATCTGTATGACCATACGAACGAGCCGCCGAAAAATAACAAACATACCTATTGTAGTCTGAACCATACGTAGCGGGAACATACTCGGAACAAATAGGAAAATCGGAAGGATTAGCTACATAGCCATAATCATCGGAATCCGATCCATCCATATCTCCTACAATGACGGTTTGAAGCGAACCGTTAATCCATGCAATATCTTGCGTTTCGACATTATCTTCATCGTTTCGAGATTGCTTTTTTCCTTGCATAGGAAGATCGATTGGATCGACATCAACTGGAACATCTCCGCCGAGGATGACGCGAAAAGAAGTGCTAATCAATTCCGCCATGAACCATTGGACGGATATCTCGCCGGGATTCCATTTTTCTACGCCGCCGACTTTGGAATAGGCCGGATCGGCGCGCAAAACGATAGATAGGCGCACTTCCTGACCGGCATAGGCGCTTAAATCCTCCTTGAAGAAGCATGAGCCGGGATGTTCCGCTTTGTCGGGATTCAAGCCTTGCGCAGGAAACGCCTCTTCAACCACCCAGGCGCTGGAACGATCTTTCCGGGTTTCGACCTGTAAATGCAAATCCACGCCGTCCCGCGCTCCTACAAGAATTTCCGCTCCTCCTTGAAACTGGAGAAATCGTTTGGCAGGCAATTGCACGACGCGCTCGCCGAAGATCCCAAACACGGCTTTGCCGGGAACTGGCTTCGCTTTCATCAATAACGCTTTTGTTTGAACCATGCCGATGCGCGGCTCGCCGCTGTCGATGAGAACCTCTTTCATCTTCACCACGCTTTGGTTCTCGTCCACGGCGTCCAGAACTACAGGCGCGCGTTCTAGGTTGAGCCATTCCGTCTGATCTTTATTCTCGACGAAATCAAAGACCTTTTCAATAGCTTTTTCTTGCGAATGAGCGGAGAGAGCGAATACGGTTAATATATATATATATATATACTTTTTGCGGATTTTTGCAACATGATTTCCTCCTTCTTTCCCCCATCGCCGATGCGAGAGGAAGACAAATGATGCAGGTTAAATTTATGCGAGCAAGTTAGCGGATGGCCGATGTTAGGATGAGAAGAGAGATCACCCCCTTATCTTAACAATAATATATGTTAAATTACATTTCCAAGCCGATAAGTATACGATAGCCTATAAAAAAACAAATGTCAAGAAAAAAGTTATTATAAAATCGTTAATGATTATTATGCCCATAATATAAACAGAGAGTAATGATATTGGCATAATTTATGCTAGACAAATCAAATGGCGGTGAATATTACTCCATCATCCCATTTTCCTGCGTGGAGAGAATAGGTTTGGCGTAAAGCGAATCATGTTCCGCCGCCCATCACGCGCTGGTTGGATCATCGAAAGGTTTTACATTCCGAAATTATGTCCTAGAGTATAGGGCCTCATATTGCAGCCTCGCTAAGGAATCAAGCCGTCCCTTCGTGAAGAATCCCGGCAGCTTGGGAATAGGGAAGAATTGAGGAATCAAGAATGGAATCGTTCTTTGAGCAGGTCAAAACTAGAATCAAGAGAATCGGCAGCGTTCTTTGCGTAGGATTGGATACTGTTGAAAAGCAAATTCCGGATATGTTGCGGGGGGAAGACAATCCGCAATTGGCATTCAACCGCGCCGTTATCGACGCGACTCACGGGCTGGCCTGCTGCTACAAAACCAATATGGCCTTTTATTTGGCGGCGGGAGTCAAAGGTTTCGACGCCTTGAAATCGACGATCGGCTGCGCCCATTCCCTTGGCGTTCCCGTCATCTTGGACGCCAAATGGGGCGATATTGGCCATACGGCGGACTATTACGCTCAAACGGCCTTCGAAACGCTGGAAGCGGACGCCGTCACCGTCAATCCCTACATGGGAGAAGAAGCGATCGCCCCATTTCGGAATTACTCGGATCGCGGCGTCTTCGTTTTGTGCTACACCTCCAATCTGTCGCGCATCGACTTGCAAACGCAAATGGTTTCGATTCCCGATTCGCCGCTTTCTCCCCTTTATAAAATTGTGGCGCGCAAGATTGTGGAATGGAATACGGCGGGAAATCTCGGCGCCGTGGCGGGCGCCACCGCGCCGGAGGAATTAGCGCGCATCCGCGAGATTGTTGGCCCATCGCTCCCCATTCTCTGTCCGGGAATCGGCGCTCAGGGAGGCGATTTGGAAGAAGTGCTGTGGGCGGGAATGGCGGCGGAAGGGACGTTGTACATCAACGTCTCCCGCGCCATTATTAACGCCTCCTCCGGAGCCGATTTCGCTCAAGCGGCCCAAAGAGAAGCCAAGATGTTCGTCGATCAAATGCAGATGCACTTCGCCCAAGCCCGCGCGGTTAAAAATTCCACCGTGGAATAAGGCTTATGTGCATTTTGTATGCCGCCGATTATTCCCCTCGCCCTCTGGATGAAAGAATGGAGCGCATTACATAAGTTATTCATCATTCATCATTCCGTTGGCGCCGGTGGTTTGGTTTTTCTCCATTTCGACGAATTGCCGCAATGCCGGAATCATCCCCAAGAAAAGCCAAAAGGTAAGGCCGATTTTATCGGACGGCCCCAGGTTGTTGAGAAAGGCGTGGACGAGATAGGTAATCATCGCCCCTTGCATTCCGATGATGAAAATCCGCTGAAATCGCGATTGGGTGCGGCCTTGACAATAAATCGCTTGCTGAAAAAAAGTAAAGATCGTCAAGGCGAATAGAATCAGGCCGGCGAGACCCGTCTCCGCCAGCAATTCCAAATATAAATTATGGGCGCCCATACGGATCCGCGCGGAATAAGCGTCCGGAAATTGCTGATAGGAATAATATACGTCGGGATACGCGCCCCAACCGACGCCGAAATAGGGGTGATCCTTCCACATGGCGATGGCGGAGTACCAACGATCGAGCCGGTCGTAGTTGGCGACGTATTTAAAATCGGTAATCGTTTCGATGCGCTGCAGAAATAGTTGTCCGAAATCGGTGAAGGTTATCGTCGCCGCGCTGAAGAGCATCAATGCGATCAGCGCTAGAATTATTTCCACGGAGGATCTGCGATGGCGGAATTGAAAAAGATAATAAAGCAGCATGGCCGAGATGCTGATCCATGCGGCGCGCACGAACGTCAAAACAATCGCTAAGAGGAATATGCCCGTCAAAGCGCCCGCTGCGTTGCGGATGGGACTGTAATCCATATCGAGATAATACGCCAGCAGAAAAGCGAACGTCATCGTGATGAACGCGGCGTAGATGCAATGCTCGACGAAAAACGGACCGGCGATGTTGGCGTAAATGCGAATGCCGCCCATTGCCTGCGTAGCGAAGCCGTAAAGGATAAGCAGCGAATGCGCAATCAGGCTTCCGAAAACGAAGGTCTTCAATTGTTTTTCCGCTTGGATATAGCGGGGAATCAAATAAAAACCGGTGAAAATGTACCCCGTATCCCGGATCAGTGCTTTGACGGTGCTGATGGGGGCTTGGGATACGGCTAAACTCCCAATCATAAGAAAATACAGCAACATGATGGGGATGTTTATAGGCGATGGCCGATACTGGATTTTTCCCCTTGATTGTATCAGATCGGCGAAATAAAGAAGAAAAAGTAAAGGAATCAGAATTTCGGTAGGCGCCGTAATGCGCGTAGAAGACGCGATCTGTATCTCGAAAGAAAAAGGCAGCAGAAGATAAATCGCAACGGCGAAATAGGCCCGCCCTAGAAGAAATAACGCTAAGCCGGAAATCGCGAAAAGGATCGCCAGCAGCAAGACGGGAGATTGGAATAGAAAAACGATCGATCCGAGCGCGAGAGTTCCAAAAACGCCCATCGCGAGATCGATTCGTTCTCGGCTTGGAAGAGCGGATAAGATGTTGTTTTTTTCCGGCATGATATCAGCGGCGAATCTCGCGGCTTTAGGATGATCTTACAAATTCTGCTATTGGGATTAGAACGTTTCCGGATTGCATAGATGGGTAGAGGAGAACAAACCGACGCCATCTAATAGGCGTTGTCATTGTCTGATTCCGAATATCCTAGATTTTTATCCTGAATATCCTAAAATACTTGACCATCTTGATGCCGACGATGAGAGAATAACATCTGCCTAATCCCGATACGCTCTAATGGCGCCCATCGAAGGCGCTTGGCCGAAAAGTAGCGCCGCCTTCTTCTTCTGTCAAGCAATGGAATGTCGCGGCGGAAATCGCGCCGTCTTCTTGACAGATGATAACGGCAATCTTACATTCATCCGAATGTCAAGTTTGCTTTGATAAACCGATTCCAGGAATTCCGGCGGAAAATAATCGAATCTATGTCTTTTGTGGAAGATCATGCGGATAGCCATCTCGTAGGACTTTATCTTCGAGATATCGGTAAATACCCCCTGCTCTCGCCGGAGGAAGAAATCGATTTGGCCTTAAAAACGCGGGCGGGCGTGGCCGAGGCCCGCAGCCGGTTGATTTTAAGCAATCTTCGCCTGGTAGTGAACATCGCCAAGCGCTATCAAAATCAAGGTCTGGGATTGATGGACTTGATCGAAGAGGGAAACCTGGGATTGATCAAAGGCGTGGAAAAATTCGACGTCGACCGCAAGTG
The DNA here is from genome assembly GCA_040755155.1 of Candidatus Omnitrophota bacterium. Lineage (NCBI taxonomy): Bacteria > Pseudomonadati > Candidatus Omnitrophota > Candidatus Omnitrophota bacterium. The sequence goes on from JBFMBP010000179.1 coordinate 57,746, forward strand.
CCGTTTCAGCACCTACGCCACTTGGTGGATTCGCCAATTCATTAACCGCGCCATCACTCATCAAGGCAGCATCGTCCGCCTTCCTTCCCACAAACAGGAAATTCTTTACCGCGCGCGGGTGCGTTTTAAGGAATTGTCTCAAGAGTTGGGACGCGATCCCCAACCTTGGGAAATGATCGAGGCTTTGGAAAGAGACGTTTCCAAAGAGGAAGCGGAGGCGATCGTCGATCTCATATACTCGCCCGCCATCGTGGAGCCGTTGAGCGGCGGCGACGAGAATCAGGATCATACAGCCCGCTTTGAAGACGCCGTAACGCCTCGGCCCGATTACGAAATATCCCTGTTGTCCCGCGACCGGCGCATCAATGAATTCGTGGATCGATTGGGGGAACGGGAACAGTTTATTTTGAAGCGGCGTTTTGGATTGGATGACGAAGAGCCGGTCTCCATCAAAGAAATCGCGGATCATCTGAATTTGACGCGAGAGCGCGTTCGCCAGTTGTTGCACGAAGCGCTGAACGCCATCCGCGAAATGATTCACCAATACGGCGAACCCTATGATTTTCTGGAAGCGTAAGGCGGGAAAATTTTTTTATCGCGCTGCAATAACGATTTTTAATTCGAGAGGGAGATTATGGACCTGAAAAGTATTCTTCGCCAAGTGCCGGATTTTCCCAAACCGGGGATCAATTTCATTGACGTTACCACTCTTATTTTGGATCCAAAAGCCTTTCAATGGACTATCGACGCGTTGGCGGAGCCTTATAAAGGAAAGAAGATCGACAAGATCGCCGCTATCGAGTCGCGTGGTTTTCTTTTTGGCGCGCCTCTCGCTCTGCAACTGAACGCCGGATTGGCGATCTTGCGCAAACCCAACAAACTGCCGGCGGAAACGTATTCTTACTCCTATGAGTTGGAGTATGGCAAGGATTCGATCGAAATTCATAAAGACGCCATCAATAGCGGCGAACGAGTCGTCGTCGTCGACGACCTTTTGGCCACGGGAGGAACGGTTCAAGCGGCGCTGGAATTGATGAAGAATTTCTCTTGCGTCGTGGAAGGCGTCTCCTTCGTCGTGGAACTGACGTTTCTTTCCGGGCGCGAAAAATTAAAGCCGCATCCCGTTTACAGTCTCGTAACGTACGAATCGGAATAATCGCCGCGCCGCGCAATACCATCGGGATGCGATGAACCATTGCGCGGACGCGCTGGGGAGGTGAGCCGCCATCCCGCGCATCGTCATGCACGTGGATATGGACGCATTCTTCGCGTCGGTGGAGCAGCGCGACCATCCCGAACTGCTGGGCAAGCCGGTCGTCGTCGGCGGCAGCCCGGCGGATCGCGGCGTGGTGGCGGCGGCTTCCTATGAAGCCCGCCAATTCGGAATCCGCTCCGCCATGCCGATGGCAAAAGCTTTGCGTCTCTGTCCGCAGGCGGTTCGCCGTCCCTGCAACTTCGCCGCCTATAAAGACGCTTCCCGCCGCATTCATCAAATGTTCCGCGAAATCACGCCCCTCGTCGAGCCGGTTTCGCTGGATGAAGCCTATCTCGATCTAAGCGAGCAGGCCGTCGATTTGAATCACGCCGAAGCCATTGGCCGGCGCTTGAAAATTCAAATCAAGGAGGAAACGCGCCTGAATGCTTCCGTGGGTATTGGTTCCAACAAATTCCTCGCCAAGATCGCGTCCGATTACGATAAGCCGGATGGTTTTTACGTCGTGCGGCCCGACGACGCTTTGTCGTTTCTCTCGCCCTTGCCGGTGCGGGCGATTCCGGGCGTAGGGCAAAAAACGGAGCAGCGGCTAACGATGATGGGCTTGCGCACCATCGAAGAACTCCGCGCCCTTTCCTTGGAAGAATTAGTCAAAGCGTTCGGAGAAAAGCACGGCGCCCGGCTCTATCAATTGGCGCGCGGCGTCGATTCCGCGCCGGTGGTTGTGGAGCGCGAGCGCAAATCGCTTTCCCAGGAAAGAACTTTTTCCCAGGATCTATCCAGCGTCGAAGGCATGAAATATTTCATCGAGGAACTTTCCCATCAAGTGGCGGATCGTTTGGATAAAGTCGCCTTGGAAGGCCGCACGGTAGGAATCAAAGTCCGCTTTCACGATTTCCGCCTCCTCACGCGAGCCATGACCTTGGATCATCCCACCCGCGATCCCGGCGTAATCGCCGAAGCAGCCATCAATCTTCTGGAACGAGTAGAATTGTCGAACCGCCGCGTGCGCCTGCTAGGCGTGCGCATAACCGGCTTCGACGACATCCCGGACGACAAGAAAATAAGCGAAAGCGATAATCTTCAAATGACCTTTTGGGATGTTTTTGATATTTAATTATGTAGGGTGGGCTAAAAGCGAAGCGTAGCCCACCATTCCCTATTCATCATTCATCATTCAAACAATCCCTTCTCTCATCCAAACGCGCGCGTTTAAATAAACCACTCCCAAGGTTATAATTTCCCCATCCCATATTGTAAGGATCATGGCAATGAAAAAACCGGTATGGCAGTCTCCAGCGAAGGGATCGGCATGGGAGCGATTCGTAGCCTTTTCGGCGGGGCGGGACGTTCGCTCCATTGAGGCAGCCGACTCCATTTTGGTTCCTTATGATATTTGGACCAACCAGGCCCATGCGATCGGCTTGCAACGCATCGGCGTTTTTACTCAAGCGGAATTAAAAAAAATCCTGGCGGCGTTGGCGCAATTGCATAAAGCGTGGACTCGCGGCGAATGGAAACTAAACCCCGCTTTGGAAGACGTTCATATCAATATCGAAGCCTATGTAACGGAGCAAGCGGGCGAGGAACTCGGCGGGCGCCTGCATTCGGGCCGCAGCCGCAACGACCAGGTCGCGGCGGATATGCTGCTGTACGCCCGCGATGTCATTCTTGCTTTCATCGATGAGATCGCTGCGTTAGCCGATAGCCTGCTATCTCACGCCAACGAGCATTTGCGCTCCGTCATGCCCGGCTATACTCATCATCGCAAAGCGACGATTACAACATGGGGCCATTGGTGCGCCGCCTATGCTCAAGGACTGCTGCGCGACGCCCAGGCGTTCGCCGATCTCTACCGCCGCATCGATTCCTGCCCGCTGGGAGCGGCGGCGGCGTACGGAACCACCTGGCCCCTCGACCGCCGCTTCGTTTCCGATTTGCTGGCGTTCGATTCCATGCGCGAAAATACGCTGGACGCCGTAGCCTCGCGCGGCGAAGCGGAGGCGGAAATCGCTCATGCCCTATCGATGCTCATGCGGCGGCTATCGGGAATCTCTCAGGATTTGATTTTATTCTCCACAGAAGAATTCGGTTATCTCTATTTGCCTTCCTCCTTCACCACCGGCAGCTCCATCATGCCGCAGAAGCGCAATCCCGATTTCGCCGAAGCGATCAAGGGTAAAAGTTATGTGGTTCAAGGCTATTCCGCCTCCTTGCTTTCCCTGAATTCGTGCAATTTGTCCGGCTACAACAAAGACGCGCAATGGTCGAAATATCTCTTCCTCGACGCCGTGCGCGAATCGTCCGGCGCGGCGCTGATTCTGGCGGATGTCGTCTGCGATCTCGGCGTGAATAAGGAGCGCATGGAAGCCGCCGCCCGCGCTGGCTTCCTCAACGCCGTCGATATGGCCGATCACTTAGCGCGCAGCCGCTCGCTGCCGTTTCGCAAGACCTATCATGTTCTTTCGGAAGCGGTAGGCCAGAGCGAGGGGACGAGTTTTGTTTTCGAATCGTTCAATGAATTATTGAAAAAAAATGAGATCGCGCCGTTAACGCAAAAAGAATTCGACGCTTTGCAGGATCCCGTATCCTGCCTCATGTCCCGCCGCCATCTCGGCTCGCCGAATCCCGCGATGGTCAAACGCCATCTCACCGCCATGCAAAGGCAATGGAAGAAACATAAGCAATGGATGGAAAAAGAACGCCGCCGCATCCAAGAAGCCAAAGAAAAATGCGCCAGCGGACAAGTGGTTCATTTCATTTGAAATTGTTCCCTCGCCCTTTGGGCTGATCTTTACCCACAAGTATTGAGGAATTATGAATGCCTGAATCGAGATTGTCGGGAATAAAGAATAACCAAGTTGGTTAGTTAACCCGCCGTTAAAACGGCGGGCTATTGTCGTTTGCCCCTTTAAAGGGGCAGTTGATAATAGCCCAGCCTTTCAAGGCTGGGAGGGAAAAACGCATGTTAACTCCATAGAATCCGAATCGTCCGTGACGGGTGGCAAGGAGAAGGTTGTTTCTGCCCTTGATTAATCCGTAAAACCGTAAAACTATGAATTCCGAAAAATCCAAACCGCAACCGGTCATCGAAAGCCGCCAATTGTGGAAAACCTATTCCCTCAGCGCCGAAAAATCGTCTACATTGAAGGAAAAGATACTGCGTGGGGGACGCGGCAAGCGCACGGAAACCCGCATCGACGCCTTGAAAAACGTCAATTTCGCCATCCATCGCGGCGAGATCGTCGGCCTGATCGGCAATAACGGTTCAGGCAAAAGCACTCTCCTTAAACTCATTGCAGGCATCACCCAGCCCAGCCAGGGCGAGTTGAGCGTCAATGGAACCGTCTCCAGCCTGCTGGAAGTGGGCGTCGGCTTCCACCCCGAAATGACGGGTAGGGAAAACGTCTACCTTTCCGGCGCCTTGCTCGGCATTTCCGAAAACGAATTGAGCGCCCGTATGCCGGATATCGTCGCTTTCAGCGAATTGGAGGAATTCATCGATTCGCCGGTGAAGCATTTTTCCTCCGGAATGTACTTGCGCCTCGGCTTCGCCATCGGCGTTCACGTGCAGCCCGACGTCTTGCTGATCGACGAAATTCTGGCAGTAGGAGACCAGCGTTTTCAGCGCAAATGCAAAGAGCATATCCGCCAACTGCGGCGCACGGGCAAAACGATCATCCTCGTCTCCCACGATCTCGACGCCATCCAAGCTCTCTGCGACCGCGCCTTGGTGTTGCATAAAGGGGAAATTATCGGTGACGGCTATCCCTACGAAATGATTAGTTTCTACAAGCAGCAGCAATTCCAGGAAGCGCGCCTGCGGGGGGAAGAACTTTCGGCGGAAATCGTCAAGCGCAACCGCTTCGGCAAATTCGACATCAAGTTTCTCCGCGCCCGGCTGCGCGGCGCGGCGGGCGACGAACGCTATGTTTTCGAAACCGGCGAGCCTCTGCGCATCGAATTCGCATGGTCGGCGAAAAAGCCCATCCCCTATCCCGTCTTCGGCGTATCCATCATAGCCGACGATGGAACGCCGCTCTATACCATCGCCACGGATATCACGGTCGGCGACGTCGATTTCATCGAGGGCGAAGGATTAACCACGTTCGACATCGAGGCGTTGAATCTTTTGGAAGGCGCGTATAGCCTGACTTTCGGCATCGCCTCGCGCCTCGACGGTCCCGGCTCGGAATACAACTTCTACGACGGCTACGACCTTTGTCTGGAAATGTGTCCTTTCCTCGTCCGGCGCGGGCGCAAAGGCTACGGCATGAGCGGCTTTTCTTATATGCCATGCCAAGGCGCAATCACGCCTTACAATCCAATTCAATAATCCCGGAGCTTATTTATTGTGGTTGATCTATCCATCGTAGTCGCTTGTTATAACGATGGCGCGCATCTGGAAGAGAGCCTGCGCGAAATCGAAAAGGTTCTCGAACAGACGCGCTATTCTTACGAATTCATTATCATTGACGATGCCAGCCCCGACGGCAGCGCCGAAGCCGTCAAGCGCGCCGTCTCCAAGCGCCAAAACGCCCGCTGCGTCCTTCATCCTCAGAACGTAGGCCGCGGCGGAACCATCGCCGAAGGTCTTCGCTTGGCCGATGGCCGTTTGGCGGGATTTCTCGATATTGATCTTGAAGTGCATTGCCGTTACATTCCCTCCATGCTGTTGGCGTTGGAGGACGGATGCGACGCCGCCGTCGCTCAACGGCATTACGAAATCCATTGGAGCCTGGACACGTTTTTCCGTTACGTTCTTAGCGTCGGCTACCGGCGCATGGTTCATATCATGTTAGGCTTGCCGTTTCAGGATACGGAGGCGGGATATAAATTTTTCCATCGCAACCGCATTATCCCGCTGTTGGACGAAGTTCAAAGCCAGGGATGGTTTTGGGATACGGAAATCATGGCGCAATGCTATTACCATGAACTCGAAGTGCGGGAAATCCCCGCCCTCTTCATCCGCCGTTGGGATAAGCCTTCCACCGTCAAGCCCATCCGCGACAGCTGGCGCTACCTGACGGAACTAATCCGCTTCCGTTCGCGGATGCGCCGCGAAGGCGTTCTGTGATGAATCCCATCTACAGCCATCCCCTGCTTTATGAAGCCAGCATCCGCTTGCTGTACCGTTGGCATTACAAAAGCCGCTATCGCGCCGTAGCGGAATTGATTCCCTCCGGTGCGTCTGTCGCGGATATATGCGCGGGCGATTGCGCCCTCTATCGCTATGCCTTGCAAGCGAAGGAAGTAGATTATCTGGCCTGCGATTTCAACGAAGTTTTCCTTCGCTGGGCTGAAGGGAGGGGAATCGCAGCCCGCCGACTCGATCTATGCCGAGAGGAAATTCCCCCGGCGGAATACGTTGTCATGATGGGCAGTCTATGCCAATTCATTCCCCATGAGGGCGAAATTGTCGAAAAGATGATGCGCGCAGCGGGAAAGAAAGTTATTATTACTGAGCCGGTGCGCAACTTATGGCAAAGTCCCTTCCCCCCGGCGCGTTGGGCGGCGAGATGGTTCTCCAGCATCGGATCGGAGACGTTCGAACACCGCTTCGACGAAACTACTTTCCGCGAACGCCTGACTCCTTACGGCTTCCAGGGATTCATCCCTATAGCCGGAGGCCGCGACCATCTCGCCTTTTTAGAGAAAGAAACTACCTAATCTTTCCTACGGGGTGGCAAGACCAAAGGTTGTTTCTGCCCTTGAGCAATCCGTGAAATCCAAAAACATCCATGAAATCCGTGATTCAATCCGGCAGTCTCTTAATCCGAATATTCTTAAAAAATACGGTTTTCCTTCTATCTTCACGCTGGATGGCGATGCGCCCTTCCTCGAATTTATGCTTCAATCCTGCGATCTTCGAAATATCCACTCCATCCTGAACCGTCTCGCCGTTGATCTTCACCCATACTTTGGGCACATCGTATTTTATCTCCACGGCATTCCATTGTCCAATCGGTTTGGCGGGATGGCTGGATGGCGCAACGAAGCCATAGATGGCGCCACTCTTCTGTTCGGGCTTCGCAAGTTTTTCGTCGTTGCCGGATTCGAGTTGGATTTCGAATGCGCTTTTGAAAACTTCCTTCGCCGCCGTATGGATGAGAATGCCGCTGTTGCTCGGCCGCGTCGTCGAGTCGTCGAATTTTACGTCGAAGCGCAGAACGAAATTCTTAAATGAATTTTTGGAGATAATCGCCCAATAATCGTATCCGCCTACAACCATCACTCCATCGGCGACTTTGGGACCCGCTTTCTCCAATCCCTGAATTGTCCATCCCTCCAAATCTTTGCCGTTGAAGAGCGATTGAAATCCTTCTTCCGAATCGTCAGCCGTCAGTTTGGCGGGATCGAGAACCACGTGCTTGATTCGTTCGCGCTTCCAGGTATACGCCGCATGAAGCATCCCATCTTCGCTCTGAATCATGGCGGGGTAGGAATATTCGCCTTCCTGATTCTCCAAATCCACGACGCGCTTCCAACTATCGCCCCCGTCTTCGGAAATAGCGATATTCAGCAGCTGCCGGTCTTTGTCCGAATGATTGTAAATCAGCGCCAAACGCCCGTCTTTCAGATTGACGACGTCGATGCCCGCGCTGGGATTGGGCAATTCCGTCGGCTTGGCGTCGCTCCAGGTTTTGCCTTCGTCTTTGGAGATAGCCATGCAGATGCGCCCAATCTTGCGTGTGGAACGGCAAAGCATCCGCAAGTTTCCTTCTTTATCGTGAAAGAGAGTCGGCTGGATGATTCCTTCCAGTTCTTCCGGAACCACGATGGGGCCGTAATTGGCCCACGTCTTGCCCCAATCCTTAGTCGCTTCTACCCAGCAGGCCCATGTTTTCCAACTTTCCACCGAAGAGCCGCACAACAGCGTTCCATCTTCCAGCAGCAGCGGTTTGGCGCGAATGGGGCCAAGGATGCCGGCGGGCAGCAGCGTTTCGTTAGACCAGGTCTTGCCGCCGTCCGTTGAGGTTTTATAAAGCCCCGACCATTCGCGCGGATTGGGACCAGCTTTATAGAACAGAATAATCTCGCCGTTGGGCTTCTTGAACAATACGGGATTCCAGCAGGGAACGCCCTCGGCGCGGGCGGCTTCCATGGGTCCAGTCCATTTTCCATTTTCTTGGCGGCAGAGCCAGATGGCTACATCGTTTTCGCCCTCGTCAGTTCCGCCGAAAAAGGCGGTCAAAAAAACGCCCGGCGCCGCTTCCACAATCGTCGAAGCGTGGCAGGAAGGAAAAGGCGCTATGTCGTAAACTAATTCTTCCTCGACGATCGAGGGATGCCGTTCGGCGGCCATTCCGTTCATCGCAACTAGGATCGAGACGGCGGCGAATAGAATTCTCATCATGGAAATCCTCCTCTTTACTTTTCTTCGCATCCAGCGTTATTAATGGGATTGGAGCGTTGTATCCATCGCTTGCCATGTTTATCATATAGAGATGTGGCGGGAAATGGAACCTTGATTTCCTTTAAGAGGAATAATTTTAACGATAGGTATGAATTGCAATTATGCCGAGAAAGTTAGAGTACAACGCCAAAATTTCGCAGCGGATCGACATCTCTCCCGGCTTGGCGATTTTCCGCGTCGTTCCGGACGAATCGCTATTTGCTTTCAAGCCTGGACAATACTCCGTTTTAGGTTTGAAGCGCAAAGAGGCTCGCGCTCCGGGAAGCGATCCCGACGTGGAAGAATCGCAAAATAAAGACCCGGAAGAGATGATCCTCCGCGCGTATTCCATCGCTTCCTCCAGCGTCGATAAGGAATTCGTCGAGTTTTACGTCGCGCAAGTGGAGAGCGGCGAACTAACGCCCCGCTTGTTCAATTTGAAGAACGGCGATCCGCTCTATCTCGGCCCCAAAGCCGCTGGAATTTTTACGTTGGATCAAGTTCCCCAAGGCCAGCATGTCTTCCTCATCGCCACTGGCACCGGCCTCGCGCCCTACATCAGCATGGTCCGCACCCAGCTGCGAGACCATCCGGATCGCCTTTTCGTAGTTCTGCATGGCGCCCGCCATTCCTGGGACCTTGGCTATCGCGACGAACTGAATTCTCTGGCTCGCTATTTTCCCAATCTGAAATATTTCCCCTCCATTTCCAATCCCAAAGGCGACGTTACTTGGAAAGGGTTGGCGGGAAGAGTGCAAATATTCATCGAAAACGATTTCGTGGAACAAGCGATCGGCCGCAAAATAACGCCGGACGATTTTCACATTTTCTTATGCGGCAATCCCGCTATGATCGAAACGGTCATCGCTATGATGGAAGAACGCGGCTTCCGCAAAGGAACTCGGCAAGAATCTGGAAATATCCATATAGAAGAGTATTGGTAAAGAATGATTTTCGTTTGCAGGGTAAAGCAGGCGTCCTCGCCTGCAAAATGACAAGGAATATATTCACGAAAGACAATCGCTGAAAAGCATGGAGGTTTTATGATGAATCGATTCAACCGCCGATTCGCCCTTCTTTTTGTTTTGGGATTGATGCTTCTTCCTTTTGCAGCCTATGGAGAAGACAATGTCATCCTTCTCGACAGCCAATCGCTGAACGCCGTCGAGGGATTGCCCGTCGTACAAGTGGGAGAATATGCTGTTTGGGCGTGGTCTAAAGACTTGGTTCCCGTCGATATCCTAATCGGCGATAAAGTGTTCCACATTCCACCAAAAGAAAAAGCCCAACCAGGCGCCTATTCATGGAAAAACGCCGGAACCTTCACCGTAGATAAACCGCAAGACCTCTATCTTCGCGTCTATTCCAACCTGAACGGCCGCGTATTAGCGCCGAAAACCGTGGGCTGGCTGGCTTTATCGAAAACGGCGGATTGGAATCCGGAACGCTATTTCGATTGCGCCAAAATTTTCCCGAAATCCGATGGAGCCGTAAATGACCGGCGCCTTAAGCCGGTAAGAAGAATTGAAGATTTCTATCCTTTTC
>JBFMBP010000180.1 GCA_040755155.1 Candidatus Omnitrophota bacterium
GACTCATCTGACTCGACCGCAATTCCAAGGGCTCAGTGTATACACCTCCAACTCTATCTAATTTGCTCTTATAATTCAAGTTATGTGAAGAGGTCAACAGGATATATAATAAACTCACGCTAGCGGAATGCAGGAGCCTTTTCTTTACAATCAGACAGTATGGATCTGCGTCTTTTTACAGGAACAACGGAGCGAGCACGAGAGTGATGGTGGAAAGCAACTTTACCAAAACATGCAGCGAGGGTCCCGCGGTATCCTTAAACGGATCGCCGACCGTATCGCCGACAACGGCTGCGCCGTGCACCGGGTTCTTGGTCTTCTTGCCATCCGGTCCGATCAGATACTTGCCGCCGTGTGCTCCGGCTTCGATGTATTTTTTGGCGTTATCCCATGCGCCGCCGGAGTTATTCAGGAAGAGAGCCATGAGAATGCCGCCAATGGTTCCTACCATTAACAGACCGGCGACCGCTTCCGCCGCGATCAATTCCTGGCCTGGGGTGATGAATACGCGGAAAAGCAAGCCAATCGCCACTGGGCCGAGAATGGGCAGCAAACCAGGGGCTACCATTCTCTTCAAGGCGGACTTGGTTACGATATCAACGCAGGAGCTGTAATCGGGGGTGAAGTCTTTGGGGAACAGAATGATATCGTTTTCGCGAGGCAGTTTGGCGTATTGACGGCGAACTTCTTCAATGATCGACTGAGCCGTCTTGCCTACCGCGCGAATCGCCATAGAGGAGAACAGGAAGACCAGCATGATGCCGAAGAACGCGCCGCAGAATACTTCGGGCTTGGAGAGATCGACGGTGAAATGGAAGCCGTCGCTCTTCCCTGCGTATTGAATGACTTCGTCCATGTAAGCCTGGAAAAGCAAGTAGGCGGCCAAACCGGCGGAACCGATCGCGTATCCCTTGGTCAATGCCTTGGTAGTATTGCCCACGGCGTCCAACCGGTCGGTCTTCTGACGAATTTCTTCCGGCTGCTGGCTCATTTCCACGATGCCGCCCGCGTTGTCGGTGATCGGCCCGAAGGTGTCCATCGCCAGGATGTAAGCGGCGGTCGCCAACATGCCCATGGTCGCCACGGCGGTGCCGAAAAGACCGGCGTGTTCCAAGCCGCTGGACTTACCCAAATAATAAGAGGAAAGCAACGCGCCGATCATCACGATGGTCGGAGCGGCGGTGCATTCGAGACCCACAGCCATTCCGGCGATGATGTTGGTGGCGGGGCCGGTTTTGGATTGTTCGGCGATGGTTTGCACCGGACGGTATTTATATTCGGTGTAGTACTGGGTGATGTAAACGAACAACACGGAGGTCGCGACGCCTACGATGCCGCATAGGAAGAAATGCCACCAGGCGTTGGGAGCGGCGTCCGTATGGAGCAACCAACGGGTCGCGATTAAAAATCCCACCATCGCCAAACCCACGGCGATGTAATAACCGCGGTTCAAAGCGGCCATAGGATCCATTTTCTCTTCTTTGTCCAATTTCACCAGCATAATGCCGACGATGGAGGCCAGGATTCCAAAGGAACGGGCTACCAGGGGGAACATCATCACGCCGATAACGCCCATCGAGAATTCGACGCCCGATTTCTGGGAAACGGTCGCCAGGGTGGCGCCGAGGATCATCGCGCCGATATTTTCGGCGGCGGTGGATTCGAACAAGTCCGCGCCACGGCCCGCGCAGTCGCCGACATTATCGCCGACCAGGTCCGCGATAACTGCAGGATTGCGGGGATCATCTTCGGGAATTCCGGCTTCCACTTTACCGACCAGGTCGGCGCCCACGTCGGCCGCCTTGGTGTAGATTCCGCCGCCCAACTGGGCGAATAGCGCCACGAACGAAGCGCCGAATCCATACCCGACGATCAGCAAGGGGATGCGAGTCGGATCGACGTTGGTGGTCAAACTGACGAGCGCATACAAACCGGAAACGCCCAATAGGCTCATGGCTACCACCAGCAGACCGGAAACCGCGCCGCCGCGCAAGGCAATCTGCAAGGCGTCATTGAGACTATTCAGAGCGGCGTGCGCCGTGCGGATGTTGCTGCGGATCGAAACCCACATGCCCACATAACCGGCGATCATGGAGCACAATGCGCCCAGAATGAACGAAAACCCGATCCAAAAAGCTAAAGAGAAAGAGGTTTCCACCGGATCGAAATCTTTGTGGGTGCGGATAAAACCATAAGCGATAAAGATAATCGCCGCTACGACTACCGACAAAATCGCAATAGTCCTATTTTGACGGCGTAAAAACGCTTCCGCGCCCTCTTTGATCGCGTTGGAGATTTTCTGCATCTCCTCGCTGCCCGTACTCTTTCCCAGAATCCACTGGGAAAGATAATACGCGAACCAAAGCCCGAAAATACTAATTGCGATGACAATGGCCAGTAATAAGAATGTTAACATGCTGCTCCTATCCCTTTCGTTCGATTTATATTACTGCAAGTCAATTTTCTACGCGAATTCATAAAAAAACATACAACGACGATGCAATCCCCGGTTATTTTTCCAGCCAATGATCCGGCAAGTTCTCTAACAATGGAATAATCTAGTTATTCTACGCCAATACTCACGCGGAATTCGACACCAATCCTTAATCTCTAAGAATTGTCATTTTGAAATAGAGATGGAAAGGAATGTTCCTCGGTCTTACAGGCTATTGTTATGTGGATATTGGCGTAATTATACTTTTTTTCCCTGGAATCCGTAGGTGCGTAAACGCAGGATTCGCAAAAAATACAATCCTAACGATCCCGGCGATTCATCGCGTTTTCCAATGGCGAGACTATTTAGGGTTTGCTGAAAAACCTTTGCTGCCGTGAGGAAAATCCAGCCTTAAAAAGGCTGAGCTATTATCAAATGCCCCTTTTAAAGGGGCAAATTTTAATAAACCGCCGTTTTAACGGTGTGGGTGCAGGAGTTTTTGAATTCGGAATCGTTTGTGTACAAAGGTTTTGTAAGATACACACAGATTCTCTTGTGCATTTCTTGAGAAAAGCATATCTTAATATGCACGTTCGTCAAGACTTATGTTAATATCGGCAATCCCAATTTATTAAGTTACCCTTTCATAATGGAAGAGTAACCGTTCTTCCCGTATTGGCCGATTCTTCCGCCGCGAAGCAGATTTCCATGATATGCGCCGCGTATTCGATGGGGACGCAGGTTTTCTTGCCTGCTTCCAGCGAAGCGGCGAAATGGTCGATCTCTCCTTGGAAGGGATGATGCGTTACGTCGCCGCTGTCGGGAAGAATCGTAGGAATATTGGCGAATCCCGTCTGTCCCGGCAGTTTTTCGGAAAAAAGGTTGTTGTCCTTGATGGTTCCCTTGGTTCCAAAGAGGCGGATGGGGAACATGTAGGGCGAGCGGCATTCGATGCAGCTGGCCGTTTTTCCTACTTTGCCGTTTTCGAATTTAAGCAGCGCCGTAATCGTAGGATCGTATTCGTAGGGCTTGAAGGCTTCTCCGTTGGAGCGGGTGGAGAAGGCGTGCACCTCTTTGACGCGGGCGCCCATGAACCAAACCAGCGCGTCCACGGCGTGGCACCCCGCCGACAGCATCGAGTTTCCTCCTGCTTTTTTGGTGATATTCCAGGAATATTGCCCGTACCAGGGGCCGATGCCGTGGTAATAATCGACCTCGCCGTAGAAGAGATCGCCCACGGCGCCATCGTCCAAAAGCGCCCGTAGGATAGTGAAGAGCGGATTCCAGCGCAAGACGAAACTGACGATGGATTGGGTTCGATGCTTGGCGACGCATTCCGTCAGCCGCCGCAATTCGTCCAAGTTCAGCGCAATCGGTTTTTCCAAAACCAGATGGATTCCCTTTTCCGCCGCCTTTATGGCGTGTTCGACGTGAAAATCGGGGCGGGAGGCGACAGAAAGAATATGCGGCTTCTCCTTCTCCAGCATCTCGTCCAGCGAATCGTAGCAGGGAACGGACAGACCGCATTCGTCCGCTTTGGCTTGCGCTTCGTCCTTCGTCAGCGAAGCCAGGGCGACAACCTCCGTGAGGGGATTGTTCTTGTACGCTCGAATATGCTCGCCGGATACCCAGCCGCAGCCGATTAACGCCGCTCGATATTTCGCCATGATTCTTCTCCTCGATAGATCGCCATGAATATTCTTACAATCCGCAATCCATTCTGCCAAAAAAAAGCCATTTCGGCCAGAGGCGGGAGGGAATGAAATTTGCGCCTAGGTTGCTTTATTTAGGAAGCCTTCTTGTGGTAGGATGGTGAAAAATCCAAAGGAGGCGGAAAAAAATGGCGGATATTACCATGTTGACGACGTTGAAAGGCTCGCTGTTGGAATCGTTTTACCCTAAAGGATGGAACCTGGAAAAGATCGACAGATGTTGCTCTTATCCACCGGAGGATATCCTAAAACGGCAGCCTTGGTGGAACAAAGATTTTGAGCCGGTTCAATGCGAGGCGATGGGAGAATTCGACGCCAAGATGGGATTCGAAATCGCCCAAACGATTCGTTCTTACAAAGAGCAGGGAAAGAAACTGGCGATCATCCTGCCTGTTGGTCCTATGGGCATGTATAAATGGGCGGTCTATTTTCTGAAGGAATGGAAGATCAAATGCGATCACGTTTACGGCTTCAACATGGACGAATGGGCCGACGCTCAAGGCAACACCACGCCGCCCAACGCGCCTGGTTCTTTCCAGGACGCTATGGAGAACGCCTTTTACGGCCCGCTAGGCGCCATGAGCGTTCCTAAAAAGCAGCGCCATTTCGCCACGAAGAAACAGCTGCCTACTTACGCCGACCGCATCGGAAAACTGCGCCAAGAGGGCGCCGGACTCGCTGTCGTCTTCGGCATTGGCCGCGTCTGCCATATCGCCTTTTGGGAGCCGCACTTCGCCGAAGAATTCACCGAGGAGGAATGGAAACAGCAAACCCATCGCCTGGGCGCCAAACTGCATCCGCTCACTATCGAGCAGAACGCCATCACCAGTTTCCGCGGACGCTATACTCTGATCCCCTGTTTCGCCAACACCATCGGCCCCGGCCTGTTCCTGCAAGCGGACAAGATCATCGGCGGCTGCGACGGCGCTTTCGGCAATGGCATGCAGTGGCAAGGCCCTAGCCTCTGGATCACCCTGCGCTACTGCCCTGACATCTGGCTGCCGTCCACCTACATGCCCACCCTGCCGGGGAAACTGTTCTTCCTGAAGGAACTGGCGGGACCACTGATGGCGGATTGCCATTGAGACGAATATTGGATTTTAGTTAAAGGATTTAATGTGAACATTAAGTAAATAATTATTTGATGCAAAGTTTAGCATTTCGCAATATCCACTTCAAGGACTCCACCATGCACTATATCATAATTCTTTTTTTTCTTTTCACATTACCTACATCTACTGCTCACTCACAAAACGTAAATGTTTACGATTCACCGGAATCGAGCGTTGATTTGACAGGACAAACGGATTTCGACGCTCCCGGCGACCGCGCACTCACCATCGCCTGGGAAGGAGAAACCCTCGACGCCAAATGCTGGGATATCTTTGTTCGACGGAACTGGTATGGTTATCAGTTTCTTGCGCGCACATCTCCCGATTCCCGTATGTTCACATGGAAAGAAGGCGCAACGCCCGATGCGCCCTCATTCAATGCCGGACCTCAATTCGGCGATACATACCAATTTATCCTTATACGCAATGCGCCGCCAATCGATGAAAATGACAAGATTCGACAATCATCATACGTCGGTTTCAATCGAACGGGATTTTCTGCAATTTCTTTCAATTCTCCACCCGTGTTAAAAGCGCCGCGCAACAGAATGATAGTCCATCATGATTTGCTAACAGGCAACATTCCCACGCCATTCGTCCTCACGGAGGATGAGAAATCGATTTCCGGAATTATGTTATCATGGGATTTTATGTACGAATTCAACGACGTCGTCGATTATCATATTTTTGTAAGCGATACGCTTCCCGAAAACTACACTTTTTTGGGATCGACAGGAAGTGGAGACATCCCCTATTTCTGGTGGACGTCAACGCCGCTTTTCCATACCGCTGCTAAATATCAGAATGGCCCACAATTAGAAAAATGCTATCGTTTCTTTATTATCGGCGTAGCAAAAAATATTAAGCACAACCGGCGGCTTTACGGTCTTTGGAATATATATACGCCGCAAGATATTTACCGCGTCGATCTTCCCAACCTTGATGAAAGCGAAATCCCGCTCGATTTTATCCGCGTAAAAGCAGGCTCCTTTATGTTCGGCAGCCCCGAAATCGAGCCGAACCGAAATTCTGACGAAGGACCTCAGTTTGAATATACGATCAATCAAGATTATTATCTATCACGTTACAAACTAACACGCGCTCAGTATTTTACTATTATGAACAAAAAGGAATCTTATCGTCAATCTACTCCTTATGGAATATCGTCATGGCAAAACAATTTACTGTTTATAGAATATTTGAATCGACTGCAAATCGGCTCATTTCGTCTTCCCACGGAAGCGGAATGGGAATTCGCTTATCGCGCTGGAGTCCATACTGCCTACTATTGGGGAGAAGAATTTCAGGAAGATAAACGCAACCAATACTCTTGGGCTAACTATGATGTTTACAATTCTCCAAATGTCGGCCTGAAAATGCCGAATTATTTCGGCTTATTTGATATGCAAGGAATTTTAACCGAAATTTGCTGGAATTGTTACGATCCATGTTTATCGAATTCCATCGACAACAAAATTGACTCTCTTTATATTAACACGCCAGCAACGCGTGGGGCGGATCGACAATCGAGAGATCGCGATTTTCGCATCGCTTCGCGATATCGAGTAACCAATGAATATCCTGGAGACGCAACGAATCGCTACCGCTATTCCTACGGGATTCGGTTGGTTAAAATTCCAGATGAGTTCGTAACGCCCACGCCAACTCCCAAACCCGCCTTGGAAGAGATTACTATCGAACTGCCGAATTTTCCCAATGATTCTCTCAAACTGGAGATGGTACGCATTCCAGTGGGGACGTTTCAACTCGGCGGTAGACCGCAAGATCCCTATCGAGCGAAGGAAGAACTTCCTGTTCGAGAGATTACGATTTCCAAGGATTTTTATATCGGGAAATATGAACTTACGCAGGAACAGTGGTTTTCCATCATGGGTAAATATAAAGCGTATGTTTATAACCTAAACTATCCTGCACGAGGCATGTCTTGGAATCAATGCCAACAAATGATCCAGAAACTTAACACAATGGGGTTGGGTACATTTCGCATGCCAACAGAAGCAGAATGGGAATATGTTGCGCGAGCGGGAACGAATACTACTTACTTTTGGGGCGATTTAGCTGACGACTACAGCCATCAATATACGCTATTGCAATACGGTCTACAACCTATAGTACTAATTAGTTATCCAGTTGGAGAAAGCCTTCCCAATCCGTGGGGGATATACGACACGGTTGGTTCTGTAAAAGAATGGTGCAGCGATTGGTATATCGACACGTATGAATATCATGACGCGATCGATCCACAAGGTCCATCAGAACCCTCTATCCCCAACCATCGCGTCGCCCGCGGCGGGCACTCCGGTTTATATTATATAAACAGCCGATGTTCCGCGCGATCGTATATCGATCAAGATAACGATACGCAAGCGGCTTTTGAAGTCGGTTTACGATTGGTGCGGGATTATCCCTAATGTAAAAACAAAACCGGTTGGAAAACGATGTTGTCATCTCCTGTTTATTTATGGACTCAGAAACCTACGCCAATAAGCAAGGCCCCCTATTGCGGAATATCCGCCGGGAAGAAGTCCTGCTTTGATGTAATTGTCATTCAATTCTCACCACCTCTACCCCCGCAAAAGCGGCGAAGGTGTTTAAGGCTTCGGCGCGTTCGCCGAGTACCAACGCGCTGTGATGGGTTCCGCCGTTGCGCGAATAGGCTTCGAGAAAATGTTCCAGCGGGGGGGAGGGCTTGATCCATCCGCGTATGGAATCGCGCAGGGCGGTATTGAGGGCGTCGCCTAAGACTTCCACCGACGCCAGAATTAGGCGGAAGGAATCCTGCGGGCCGGGGGCGAGATTGACGAGGACGGCGGGTCCCGGCGCCGGGGCGCAGGTTATGACGGCGGGATTGCGCGCGCCGGTCCAGGGGAAATCCTTCTCGATCAAGCGCGGCTTCTGCGCCGCCGTTTCGGGATTGATCTCGCCCATGTGGGAAAGGAAAAGCGATCCGCCTTTCCAATCCGGGCAGAAAATTTCCGTGAAGGTCGTCTTGCCGAAAGCGCATTGCAGCGCTCCTACGAGCGCCGCCGTCAATACGTCTCCTTCGCCTGCGTAGCCTACGCCGCGCGCCATGGCTTTGGACGCTTCAAGGAATGGGACAGTATCGATGGGGCCTTCGTTGGAATCGAACGCGAGAAAGTTTTGGCTGAAGGCGGTATAGTGGTTTTTCTCTAAATAATGGCGCAGAGCCAATCCGAGGCGAACCGAACGCCGATGCGTCTCTTCGGGCGCTTCTACAGAGAATTGTTCGCGGTCGAGGCGCATTTCTTCATCAATGGCGTCGTTATCAATTTTATTGATTTCTTCAATGAGAACTTTTGGCGATACTTCGTCCACCATTATTCCTAATATTTCTTTAAGAGTCGAATCGGCGACGGCGAAATCGCCCATGCCGTGAAAACTTTCTCCGATGCGCAGCGCTTTCGTTTGCCGCAGGCGCTTTGCTCCAAAAGCGGCGCGGGCGCAATCGGCGGCGCGAGCGAGGGCGTTGGATTGCCGGTAATGCCCGGCGATTATTTCGAATGGTTTGCCCTTGCGCCGCAGCATACAGGCTAAATCCTGCACGCCGTGGATGCCGTGGTTGAACATGATGCGGGCGGGATCGACGTCCGGCCCGAAACTGTAATCCATCGTAACGTCCAGGAGCAAAATCGGCAGCGGCGTTGCGGCCAGGGCTGCGGCGGATTCCAGGGAAGGGGAGTAGGCTAGATGCAAGGCGACGATGAGATCGGCGTCTTCCTGCTCGAAGCGTTGAACCGCCGCATGGAATTCCGGTTCGAGGCGGCAGACTTCGGCGCGGATCGCGTCAACGCCCTTTTCGAAGAATTGGACGGCGATCTCATCCAAAAAAGGTTGAAATTCCCGGCGCAATTCGGGCATGGTTTCGTCGTAGAGTTTTAGATAAAGAGGCAGCAGTCCTATTTTAGGCCGTCGGTTCATTTCTTTCTTCCAGTAAATCGAAAGGCTCCCCCCGCGGGAACCGATTGATAGTACTTTTCGAAGAGAGCAAGATATTGTTGGTATTGCCGATGGGTGGCGTCCATGGTTGTCTGGTTGGGCGGATCAACTTGCCTGGCGTGGCTCTTGGCGGTTTTGGGACAAAAGGGGTATATTGCGCCACGCGCCGCGGCGAGGTTTTCGTCGGTTTGCCAATAGACGGGAAGCGGTGCGAACAAGGCGGCGATCAAGCGGCGGAAAAACGGCCCCTTGCTGGCGCCGCCGCCGAGTACAGCGCAGTCCACTACGCCGGAATGGATTACGGCGTCGAAGACTCGCGCCAGTTCGAAGGTCATAGCCGCCGCCAAGGCGCGCAGGCAATCGGCCGCTTTCGCTTGGTCGCTTAGGCCGAAGAAAGCGCCCCCGCCATAGACTTGCTGTTGGAGCGGATTGGATTGCGAAAACCACGGCAGCGCCGTCAAACCCTCCGGCGGCAGCAGGAATTGCTCGAACGTTTTTTTCGCTATCTCCAGCGCCTTTTCCCGATTCGAGTCGATGAAACGCTGCAAGCCCCATTCCCAAACCGCGTTGCCGGTCAGCAGCGGCTGCACCACTAGCCGCCCTTCATCTATAGGCGAAGGCAAGACCAGTTGAAATGGCGATGTTCCGCCGGTTTTATCCGGCAAAACGAAATTGCCCACCCACGCCGTGCCCAGCGAGCATTGCAGCGGCCGGCTGTTCACGCCAGCGGCGGACATATACCCCGCTTCTTGGTCGATATAAGGCCCGGCGACGGGAATCCCTTCCTCCGTCCCCAGCCGCTGCGCTCCCGCCTCGGATAAAGGAGCGGTTTCATGGCCTTGGCGCAAGGGAGCCACGAAAGACAACGGAACGCCGATCGAATCGAACAGGGCGGAGTCCAACTGTTTATTGACGGCGTTATAGGAACCCATCTGGATGGCGTTGCCTGGGTCTTGCCGCCAGACGCCGGTCAAACGGAAAAAGAGATATTCTCCCGCACCGATATGGATATACTTTTCCTGGAAATAATCCGGATGCGTTTCCTTCATCCACAGCAAACGCGCCAAACCATGAGGCGGGACGTCGAAAAGGGAGAATTTACGCCAGAATTGGCGGTCAAATTGCTCTCCCAACCGGGTGGAGTAAGCCTGCGTCCGGCCGTCGTTCCAAAGAATCATGGGTGTAAGCGGTCGTCCCGTGGTTCGAACTGCGACGATCGAACTGCCGCCTTGCGCCGCCAGTCCCACGCCCGCCAGCCGTCCCCAAGCCTTGCCAAATTGCTGGCGCAAAGCGTCGACGCACTCTTGGAACGCTTTATCCACGGCGATTAAATTTTGCTCCCGCCCGCCATGAGGCAAAGCGCGCACGGGCAGCCGCCGCGCTTCTTGGCGCAATTTTCTTCCGGAAGCCGGTTCAAAAGCGCTGACCTTCAATTCCGTAGTGCCGAAATCGATTCCGAGTACGATAGGATCGCTTCTCATAGTCGTTCTTTTTCTATATTGTTATTAACTCATGTTACGCGCGAAGAAAAACTTTAAGGCGATATTGGGATCGTCGATTGAATCACGAAAACGCGAAGGAATAAAGAAAAACACAAAAAAAAATCATAAAATCAAATAAGCATTTGGATCACGCCATAAAAAGAATTCTTCCGTGAAATCCCAAAAAATCCGTGATATCCGTGATTCGAAAACGCAACGGAAAATAAAACCCAAGCGCTGCGTTGGATCGGTTGCTCCTATCTGCGGGCGAGACGCTCGCGCTCCCAGGCTGCGTAACATGAGTTATTAAGATACGGAGAGCGGACTTTAAAATGAAGCGTAGTACGCCATTCTCCTATTCTGAAGCTCTCAGCGCTTCGTCCATGCGTTCGATAACGGCATCCACGATTTCATAGCCCGCTGTGATGGGCAGTTTCGTCAAAGCGCTGGGCGGGCAGCCTTCTTTATACGTCTGGACGCTGATGTCCAATCCCGCCGCGTTCAGATGTTGAACGAATTTTTTTCCCGCGGCCAAATCATGAAAGAAAATTCCTGCGAGGTGGCGGCGGCCTTCGATGGAAGCGATGAGTTGGGGATATTTCGGCGCCATTTCTTTCAAACGTTCTTCGTAATATTCGCCCACGGCGCGCGTCGTTTCCGCGTTGGTTTCCGCCCAGCGGATGGTAACAAGATAGGCCAACGACGCCAATTCCTCCTGGCCGTTGGTGACCAGCGCGCCGAATTGGGGCAGCGTATCCAGCGCCGATGTAAAGAGGATGCGCGACGCTGCGTATTCCCCGCCGGGAAAACCCTTGCCCACGACGGCGATGTCCGGCTGAACGCCGTATTCGCGAAACATGAATAATTCGGGACTCCAAACGCAGGTTTGAATTTCATCAACGACGACGGGGATGTCATGCTTTTTGCAGAGGGTGAAGAGGAGCTTGACGAAGGCTTCCGTCAACCGTTTGGCGCCGTAATTCATCAATACGAATTCGAGAAAGAAGCCCGCGATTTTATATGGCGCATTTTCGTATTGCGTAAAGAGCGATACTAAATCCTCGAAACAATTAGCCCGCACTCCGCGCGCGAGCATTAAATTTCCCCGCTCCATGCCTTGCTGCAAATCCGGCCACATATCCCGCAGAATCTGCGCGACGATCGTCGTGCCGTGGTAATTAGCTTGCAGCCCGCCTTCGTCGGCGCCGATGACAACGATGACGGGAATGCATCCTTGATAAGGGGGACTGGGCGAATTGGGCTGTGGTCGATAAAATCGCGCCAAGATCATTTTGATCGCCGCTTCCGCCGCTAAACTTCCCGTCTCCAGATTGAGAACGCGGTTGAGGACCTTTTTTCCTTTCGCATCGAGCAACCGGTCCAGCGCCGGCCTATCGCCGCGAGCGATTCCCGCCGCTGTGCGCGTTAGTTCTTCTTCCAAGAGCCGCGTGACGAACCCCCGCGTGTTATTATGGGTCGCATTAGGAATTCCCAGCCTGCGAGCGCGCTCGACGAGTTGGTAGCCGGGGAAGCCGTGGCCAAGCGAGACGTGATAGTGTTCGCTCTTGGAGGTAAGAAATAGCCGACCGTCTTCGCCCAGCCGGTAATAACCCAAGCCGCTAAGCGGCGCCTGATTCGTGTTCGTATGAACGATAAATTCGCCTGTCGTTGCGCCGCGCGGCGACGCCTTTAACGCCGGAACGCAGTTTTTCCCGACATTAGGCAGTAAGCTCAGCAACCGTTGTTGGAAAGCCTTTGGATAGAATTCTACTTTCTCAGAAGCAATCTCTTGCAGAGTATTTTTATCCTCACCGGAAAGAAACGCCCGCGCTGTGCAGACGGCGTTGATGTATTCTTTTCCCAATATATCCTTCAAACTTAGGTTGACGCGTTGAAATGAGGTTTTGCGGCTTTTCACCGACGTTCCTTTCTTGTTGTTTTATCAAGACGATAACCTAATTTAATTTAATAATATTGATTGTCATTATTCTGGAATATATAATCTTTATTTAAGGATAGTTTCTTACTAATCTAAAACCTAATCCAGTATTATCACCACCTAAAGAACCGCCAAATACATATTTATCACACGCAAATAAAGATGCAAATTGTTTTTGTGCGGTTTCCGAATTACCAATCATTCCTACTTCAGCATATACGCCTCTAATATATCCTTCTTGGGTCCATTCTGAAACATTTCCAAGCATATCATATAATCCCCAAGGATTAGGTACCTTTTGTGCAACATCATGCGTTGTTACGCCTATATTTTTTCCATTTGAATCAAAAACTTCAGAGTTTAAAGAATACCACTCATGATTCTTTAGCTCATTATTTTTAGCAAAAACACCAGACTCATTCCCCCAATAATATGTCGTTGTAGTACCCGCTCTGCATGCATATTCCCATTCTGCGTTATTTGGTAGCCTGAATTGTCCTAATTTTAAATTATTTAGTTTATTTATAAATTCCTGACAATCATTGAAGGAGACTCGTTCTACTGGATGATGAATTCCAACAAATTTTGAGGGATTTTTACCCATTATAGTTTGCCATTGTTCTTGAGTTACCTCAGTATTTCCTATATAGAATCCTTGATCGATCCAAACCATTCCTAATAAAATTTCTTTTTGTGTTGTTCCTAAATTAATTATTATAAATGGATTAAATGTAGGTGTTGATGTTGGGGTAAACGTTTGTGTCGGTGTTGAAGTTGGGGTTATTGTTGGAGTGGGTGTCAATGTGGGAGTGGGTGTCAATGTTGGAGTGGGGGAAGGAGGGATAATTAATGGATTTATTAAATCTAATAAATCATAAGGGATTCCAGCATTTTGAGGTAAAACATAAATTTCTAGGTTATCAATATAAACTTTTGTATTTTGTACGTTACTTAAATTTGCTACTTGAATAATTGGATTTATCGTATTCCCTTTTGGATTATAAAGAAGATATAATGGATGATATTTATCAGTGAACATCTCACTGTTTGCGGGTATATTTGTTGCGATTGAACCATCCATAGATCCATCCAATGATGCTAGAGCTACGGATGCCCCATCATCAGAAGCATACACAAAAACACGAAGAAATACTGGATTATTTACTTCAATTTTTCGAAACATTAAAAGTTCTACCTGACCAAGAGATACAGAAATTTCTAAACCGTAACCATCACTGGCGCCACTTTCATCGCTTGGGATATTTGTGACATTAACCTCTCCGCCAGAATATAAATCTCCAGAAAAACCTCCTGGTATACGCACAAATTCATCTTGGGAATCAAATGGGTAAATAATTACAGGCTCTAATCTTTGTATTGGAGTGAATGTTGGAGTCGGTAACTGGGTAAATGTAGGAGTATGGCTAGGGGTTTGCGTAGGCGATGAAGTATTGGTTGGAGTCATGGTAGGGGTAGGTGTATTCGCAAGTGTTGGAGTAAAAGTATATGTTCGAGTAGGTGTAAATGTTGGTGTGTGTGTAGGCGTAGGTGGAGTACGTTCCATGTATGTTAAGCTATAGTAACGATCAGGGTAATTCACTCCTGAACTTATTAGATTGTAAACATAAATATAGTATTGTTGACTTGTTTTAGGTGCAAACCAAATTCTGTTGTTTTGATTAATATATTTATCGTTGGGGACGGGAACTGGAGTAGTAAAATCTAGATAAAACATTGAAACACCAACATTTGCGTTAGAGATGTAAAATTCATAAAATTTTCCTGCATTTAGATATAATTTAAACCAATCGATACGATCATTAGCGTTAATTTCCCAAGAGTACTCATCTACAAAATCATGAGGACCATGAAATTGCGATTCTGTTGACGGAGTTCCTAAATCTGTTGCACCAGTAAAATCATTATCCTCCGGATCCCAATCATCGCCATAAACGCAAAAACATTTTAGAATTATGATTAGAGATACGATTATTCTTTTCATTTGCCCTGTCTCCTTAGATTGTGATTAATAAAAGGATTATATATTAGTAGAATCGATGTGTCAGAAAACGCAACCCATCCTACTTATCTGATATTCATTTCTTGGATCGAACTGGTTTCCGTTTTGAAAACTATCCGATAGAGTTGCGTCGATTTCGATTCGATGCGCGAGGTTAAGCCTTTCTCCCAATCGCCTTCCTGGCCGGAAAGCATTTCTTTCCATTTTCCTTTCGCCGCCAATTTCGCTTCACCGGCGATGGAGAAATCGCGGGCGGCGGCGTCCTCATTCATGACCGTAAGATAAACCGCTCCTTCGGAATCGGGGCCGAAGCGCTCCACTCGGATCGCGTCGCGGTCCGACCGCGCCAATGTTACAGGCTCCCAACCCGCTTCCGCCGCTTGCTTGATTAAAGGTTGATACTTTTGGAAGAGCGGACGGTCGCGGTTGTAGAGCGTGGGATTTTGCCAATAAGGATCGTTAGCTGCGTTATGGCTGAACATGCTGGGATACATGCCCCAAAAAAGGCAGCGTTGAAAGTATTTCTCCACAATCTCCATAGTCATTTTGGAAAAATCCGTATTCATCAGGAAGAGATAAGGCTTCTTGGCGCAAAGCGTGCGGCGGTAGTTCATCGTCTCGGCGGATTCGGGCGCGAATTGTCCATTCTGAATCCAATTCGTCTCTGTCCCCATCACGTCGAGCCAGGGGCAAAGAAACGTATAGCGGCTGGGAACGCTGTTGGCGAAAAGCAGCTTGCCCCGGCGATGCATCTCATCGCTGATATAGCGGGTGAATTCGTATTGGAGAAACGCCTTGTAAATGACGGGGCGGCGGGAATCCATCGTAAACGTCAGCGGCGCCGTAACGGCGGCGAAATGATCCTCGCGGTAATCGAGATCGGCGGTGACGTAGCCCTCCAGGGAATCGAGATACTCGCCGTCCTGCACGCCTTTTGCGCCCGCTCCATAAAGCCGTTCGGCGATGTCCTCGTTCCACATCGTGGACGCTTCCGTCGCGTCGCCGGGTAGATAAGGATTGGGATTGAGGCTGAAGACGGCGCCGTCGCACCAGGGTTCGTCGCGGAATTGAACTTGAAACTTTCCATTTTCATCGTAGGAGCCGGAATTGAGCAGCGCCCGCGCCATCGTGCGGTTGTTGGAAGATTGGGACGATTCGGCGTATTGACGAACCATCGCCATCGCCGCATCGTAGGTGCGCGGCGTCTCTTTGGGCATGCTCATCCACCATGTCGAGGGTTCGGAGTAGCGGAAACTGAGAATGCCGTTTTTGTCGTCGAAGGAAATGTTGTTGGTTCCTTCATGATACTTAAAGCCGAAATCGCTCCATCCCTGCACGGTGCTGACGTCGGTGAAGGGCATCCAGATTCCCTGATCGCGGCTGCGGGCAACAAAATGATCGGGGAATATTTGGTAATACTTATCCGCTGCCGCGCGAAAGCCCCATGCTGGATCGAAGCCGTAAAGAACGAAAGCGAAAGGCGCTTCGGAAGGGAAATTCTTCGTCGCGGGATGCAAGCCCAAATCGAAGGCGATATAGAACAAGCGCCCGCCGCCGCTGTAGCCCAAACGCCATTGGCAGGGCTTGCCCATATCGATTCCCAATCCCAGCCCCATATTTTCGTTATAGAGAGGAGCGAAGGGATAGCGGGAGATGGTTCCATCCGTCCCGGTTCCGATATTGGCGACATCGGAGAATTCGTCGCGGCTGTTGACGGGGCGCGAGCCGGTCAGATGATCCCCCCACTGCCAGGCCGCCGCGTCGATGGGCAGAACGAATATAAGCGATATCGCGCGGGGCGAACGGGTGAGATCGCGGATTTTTCCTTGCAGCAATATCGCTTTCTCTCCGCCTTGGATGTCCAAATCCAATTCCAGATTCAGCGCATCGCAGCGTCCATTGCGAAAAGAAAAATAATCCGATCCCTGCGCCGCGTCGCGCGCTAACAATCCCGATGGTCCATCGGCCAGCGGCGCTTTCCGGTTGCCTATTTCCAGGTTGGAGACCGCCGCGCTTGTTGGATCGATGTTTATTTTAAGATTTTCCCCCGCTATTTCCTTCCCTTGAAATGGCTCAGTGGCGGATGCGCCCAAACGCGCGGAAAGGCCGTTGAATTTGAACATGCCCTCCGGCGTCTTGGCGGCGGCGAAGGAAAAATCGTCAAACCAGACGCGCCCCTTGCGGCCGCGGAACAAGGCGTAACAGGAAATAGTCTTGATCGGCTTTTCCGGGACAACCAGCAGCGTTTGCTGTTCCCATTCATGCGTCCCCGCATTGAAAGGAACATTATGCCCCCAGGAAGGCGTTCCATCCTGGTAGATGATGTCGATGTAGAGGGAATAATTGCTATCCCGCGAGCCTTCCACATCCTGCGCCCGGCTCCAGCCGGTGAAACGCACCGGCTCCGGCTGGGTTTGGGAAAGCGTAAAAGACCATGTTAAACCCAGCGAACGCGAGCCGTCGCCGTTTTCGCAATAAGCCGCCGTCGAGCCGTCGCGGCCTTCTTTTTCGCGAACCAAAAAACCTTGGCTATAGAGCCGCACGACGGTGAGCCGGCCGTTTTTGATTGTCTCCAAGTTGCCATTTTCCATCATTTCGGTAAAAGGAATTTTGGAAAAATCGACAACGTGCAAGGCGGGTTGGCTAATGGCAGTTTTGCAGGCAGGGGAAAGGAACAGGAAGGATAAAATCCAAACGGCGGCAATTTTAGGCTTCATATCGGCTCCTGGTATTCACGTTATTTACGATCGCCGGGCGACGGCGTAATGATTAACTCATGTTACGCGCAATGGGAAATAAAGGGAATCTCTTACTATCGTCGTTTGAATCGCGAAAACACGAATAGAAAAAGAAATACACGAAAAAAAGAAAGAAAAAAACATTAACGCAAGGAATCGCGCTATGCGATAGATTTTTCCGTGAAATCCAAAAGGATCCGCGATATCCGCGATTCAAAAACGCAAAAGATATAAAGCCCAATCGCCGCTCTGGGATGAGTATTTAAACAAGCAGGCAAGATGCCTGCGATCCCAGGCTGCGTAACATGAGCGATTAATACAAACTCCAATGCTCCACCGGCGCCGCCAACCATTCCTGCTGGCTTATGTCGATGAAAGTGGAAAAAGTTTTGGCGGAAGCGGCGTTGGCGGCGCTGTTGGGATGGGAATCGCCCGCGTTCCCGCCGTATTCCTGGCGCAGGCGGTTGGGATGCGCTGGATCGTCCGCCGGATAGGCCAGAATATCGAACCAATCGAAAACGGCGGCGTTCTTCAAGCCGGGATGAGCCTCTAAATAATCGTTCAGCCACTCGGTCTTCAGCCAAATGTTGAAAGCGCGCGCACGCGCCGCTTCCGCATTGTTGGTGGCGTTGGCGGCCTCTGACCAGTCCTTGAAGTTCAGATATACCATGTTCCAGGTTCTGGCAGACGTTGAGTAGACAGTGGCGTAGATGTGCCACAAGCCGTTGTACCGGACGACGGTTGGATCTTTGACAGACACGATGCTGTGCGTCTCGTCTGAGACCGGCTTGATTAGGACATCCGAGGACGTCCATTTCAGCGGCGCGGCAAAGGGCGGCATGGGAGCATCTGCGCTGACCGTGGCCTGGGCAATAGTCTGGGGCTGGGGGGCAGGCTCGACCGCAGACACAAATAGAGAACTGCCAGCCAGTAACA
>JBFMBP010000181.1 GCA_040755155.1 Candidatus Omnitrophota bacterium
TTTAAATGATTGAAATTATTTAAATGATTGAAATGATTGAAATGATTGAAACAAGAATATAATAGATGTGACATTTATGCTTGTCAAGAGAAAAAGTAAAAAAATCAGTCAATAAAAAAAAGAAAAACGCCTAGCCAATATAAGTCATTAGCTAGGCGCTGAGAATTATATTAATAATTAATAGAGCCGTTATTATCCTACTCCGCCGATATTTTCGGCGAGGATCACCGCTTCGCTGTTGGCGACTTCGAGGATGCCGCCTTTCACCCAGTACGTCTTCGTCTCTTCTTGGGCGTCGCGGATGGTTATGGTTCCTTCCGTCAGCGGCGTCAATAGGGGGGCGTGATGGGCGAGGATGCCCAAATAGCCCAGCGCTCCCGGCGCAATGAGCGATTCCACTTCGCCGGAGTATACGGTTTCTTCGTGCGTTACGATTTGCAAAGGATACGTCGCAGCCATAGCGTTATTTCATTTCAATTCCCGCTTCCAAGTTCGGAAGCGTCATTCGTTTATGCGGCGGCCATTTTCTTGGCGTTATCCACCGCTTCTTCGATGCCGCCGCACATATAGAACGCCTGTTCGGGCAGATCGTCGAATTCGCCGGACGACAAGCGCTTGAAACTCTCGATGGTATCCTTCACTTTGACGTAGCGTCCTTCGCGGCCTGTGAAGTTTTCGGCGACGAAGAAGGGCTGCGACAGGAAGCGTTGGATCTTGCGCGCCCGCTGTACCGTGATCTTGTCCTCGTCGCTCAGTTCGTCCATGCCCAAAATCGCAATGATATCTTGAAGGTCTTTGTAGCGCTGCAAAATCTGTTGCACCTCGCGGGCGACGTTGTAATGCTCGTCGCCAACGATGCGCGGGTCCATGATGCGCGACGTGGAATCGAGGGGATCGACGGCGGGGTAGATGCCTAGTTCGGAAATAGCCCGCGAAAGAACCGTGGTGGCGTCCAAGTGGGAGAAGGTGGTCGCCGGAGCGGGGTCGGTTAAGTCGTCGGCGGGAACGTAGATGGCCTGCACCGAAGTAATCGAACCCTTTTTCGTCGAGGTGATGCGTTCCTGCAAGGCGCCCATTTCCGTGCCCAATGTTGGTTGATAGCCGACGGCGGAAGGCATGCGTCCCAGCAGGGCGGACACCTCGGAACCGGCCTGGGTGAAACGGAAGATATTGTCGATGAAGAGCAACACGTCCTGCCCTCGTTCGTCGCGGAAATATTCGGCCATCGTCAAGGCGGAGAGTCCAACCCGCTGGCGGGCGCCGGGAGGCTCGTTCATCTGGCCGAAGACCAGAGCCGTGCGGGCGATAACTCCGGATTCGTTCATTTCCAGCCAAAGGTCGTTTCCCTCGCGGGTGCGTTCGCCCACGCCGCCGAAGACAGAAACGCCGCCGTGTTCCGCCGCGATGTTGCGGATCAATTCCATGATGATGACGGTCTTGCCAACGCCCGCGCCGCCGAACAGCCCGACCTTGCCGCCCCGCGAATAGGGAGCGAGCAGATCGATGACTTTAATGCCCGTTTCGAATTGCGCCGCCAC
Organism: Candidatus Omnitrophota bacterium; assembly: GCA_040755155.1. Classification (NCBI taxonomy): domain Bacteria; kingdom Pseudomonadati; phylum Candidatus Omnitrophota; species Candidatus Omnitrophota bacterium. The sequence continues at coordinate 1,539 of JBFMBP010000181.1, forward strand.
GGGAACTTGTTCTTCGAGGGAAGGAGCTGGGCGGTGAATGGGATGGCGCTGTTCGGGATGCGGAATGTCGCCCCTTTGGTCGATCGGTTCGCCCAGCAAGTTGAACATGCGTCCCAAGCATTGATCTCCCACGGGTACGGAAATGGGATTGCCTGTATCCACTGCTTCCATGCCCCGGACCAATCCATCCGTGGACGCCATAGCGACGCAGCGAACCAGATTGTTTCCGATATGCTGGGCCGCTTCCACTGTAAGATGAATGTTTTTCTCTTTGACGTCGATCTTAATAGCGTTGAGAATGTTGGGCAGATGATCGGAGTCGAACTCAAGGTCTACGGTGGGACCAATGATCTGCCGGACGCGTCCAATATTCGACATGGCTAAACCTCTCTTTTCAAATTCAATGCCGCCGTAAGCGCACAATTGCAATAGAATTTTAGTTGAGTTATTGAATTATTCCCCTCGCCCTCTCCCAGAGGGCGAGGGAACTGTGTTAAACGATAAAGAATAATCGTCTCGTTTCTAAAAATTCTTATCCTTTCAGCGCTTCCGCTCCGCTGACGATTTCCAAAAGTTCCTTGGTGATGGACGATTGCCGCGCCTTGTTCAATTGCAGAGTGAGCGAATCCAGCAGCTCGTTGCAGTTGTCGTTGGCGGTGGTCATGGCCATCATGCGCGCTTGATGTTCGGCGGCAAAAGCGTTGACGAAGGTGAAAAGAACCTTCGTTTCCAGGTATTTTGGCAATAGTTGCGCTAAGACGGTTTGGGCATCCGGCTCGAATATGTAATCGATGGGTTTGCCCGCCGCCTTTTCGCCTAGAGATCGCAAAAGGTCTTCCTGATTCAAGGGCAGAAGCGTTTCCATTTTGGGGCGGTAGGTCATCGCCGTCACGGCGTGATTGAAAATCAACTCGATGACGTCATACTCTTTCCGCAGAAACAGTTCTTGAAGTTCTTTGGCGATGGCGAGAATCCGGGGAATGTCGATGTTGCCGCGAAAATCGCTATGGCTTCCGACGATTTGGGCGCCATGCTTGCGGAAAAAATCGGCGGCGCGCTTGCCGACAGCGTAAATCCCGGTTCCCGCCGGAAGAGAATGAAGCCGGTCGTTCGCATGGCGGATGATGACGGCATTGAAAGCGCCGCATAAACCCCGGTCGGAAGAGAAGACGACGAGAAGCCGCTTCTCTCTATCGCGGCGCTCCATCAAAGGTTGTCCCTCTCCGCCGACGCTCCCCGCCACCCTGGCGATCAGAGCTTGGAGGCGCTCCGTGTAGGCTTTAGCGCGGGCGCGCCGCTCGTGGGTGCGACGCATCTTGGAGGCGGCGACGGAACGCATCGCGCGGGTGATGAGTTTCGTATTGTCGACGGTGCGGATGCGGCGGCGCAGTTGCTTAAGAGACGGCATTCTTTCACTCCTAAATGCGAATCCTCGAAAACGCCGAGGATTTTAAGCGAAAAATTTTTCCTTAAAGGCGGAGATTTGCTTCGCTAGCTTTTCCGCGTCTTCTTTGGAAACCACTTTATCCGTCCGGATATTATGAATCACTTCGGGCGCATTTTCTTCGAGATAGGGGAAAAGACGCTCCTCGAATTCCTTGACTTTATGCAGAGGAAGGCTGTCGAGAAAACCGCGTCCTCCCGCGAAGATGATAATCACCTGCTCTTCGAGGGAAAGAGGATGGTATTGATTCTGTTTAAGGATTTCCGTCATGCGTTCGCCGCGCGTCAGCTGCGCTTGCGTCGCTTTGTCGAGGTCGGAGCCGAATTGGGCGAAGGCGGCCAGTTCGCGGTATTGCGCCAGGTCTAGCCGCAAACGTCCAGCAACGGATTTCATCGCCTTGGTCTGGGCGTTGCCGCCGACGCGGGAGACGGAAAGGCCGACGTTAATGGCCGGTTTGATGCCGGCGTAGAAAAGGTCAGGCTCCAGGTAAATTTGGCCGTCCGTGATGGATATGACGTTGGTGGGAATGTAGGCGGACACGTCGCCCGCTTGCGTTTCGATGATGGGCAACGCCGTCAGCGAGCCGCCGCCGTTTTTCTCGCTCAGTTTCGCCGCCCGCTCTAATAGACGGCTATGGAGATAGAAGACGTCGCCCGGATAGGCCTCGCGTCCCGGCGGACGCCGCAACAACAGCGACAATTGGCGATAAGACGCCGCATGTTTGGAAAGATCGTCATAGATGCACAGGACGTGTTTGCCTTTGTCGCGATATTCCTCGCCCATGGCCGCGCCCGCGTAGGGAGCGATGTACTGCAGAGTGGCGGGCTGCTCCGCCGTAGCGGCGACAATAGTGGTATATTCCATCGCCCCATGCCGCTGCAACACTTCCACGACGGCGGCGACGCTGGAGGCTTTTTGGCCGATGGCGACGTAGATGCAATAAACGTCCGTATTCCGCTGGTTGATGATGGCGTCGATGGCGACGGCGGTTTTGCCGGTGCCGCGGTCGCCGATAATCAACTCGCGCTGGCCGCGTCCGATGGGGATCATCGAATCGATGGCTTTCAATCCCGTCATCAAGGGTTCCTTGACTGGCTGGCGGTCGATGACGCCGGGAGCGCGGGTTTCCAGGTTGCGGAAACTTTCCGTGGGGATCGGCCCTTTGCCGTCGAGCGGTTCGCCGATGGGGCTGACGACTCGGCCCAGCATCGCTTCGCCTACGGGCACGGACGAGATCCGACCGGTCCGTTTGACCAAGTCGCCTTCCTTAATGTTGCGGTCGGAACCGAACAAAGCGGCGCCTACGCTATTCTCTTCCAGATTGAGGACCATTCCCATGACGCCGCCGGGGAACTCCAACAATTCCCCCGCCATTGCGTCTTCGAGTCCGTAGATGACGGCGATGCCGTCTCCGATGCGGAGAATAGTTCCCACCGAATCCATTTTCAATTCGGTCTCGAACGACGCCAGTTCCTTTTCGAGAACGGACGCGATTTCATCAGGCCGTAGAGCCATCTTCTATAACCTCCGGTTATCGCTGCGCGGCGATCCGTATTTGGTTGAGGCGGCGGTGAATTTCATTGAGATAAGACGAAATGGTCGTATCCATCAACGTATCGCCGTATTGCACTTTCACTCCGCCGATCAATTCGGCATCCACCTTGAAGCGGAGATCGAATTTCTTTCCGCAAAAAGTTTCCAATTTTTCCCGCATCGTTCGTTGCTGCTCCTCGGAAAGGGGAACGGCCGTGGTAACGGCGCCGATCGTCAAGCCCTGTTCTTTTTCCACCATTTCCTCGTAATGGTCGAGGATGGCGTGGAGATGGTCGATGCGGTTGTGCTTGAGCAAGAGATGGAGAAATTGGAAGAAAACCGTCGAGAGCTGGCCGCTAAAAACGGAATTGACGAACTTGTGCTTGTCGGCTTCCCGGAATTGCGGTCCTTCGAGGAAATAGCCGAGTTTCACGTTTTCCTCGATCGCCCGTCTCAGCGATAAGGCTTCCTCCAAGGAGGCTTCCAGGGGGATTTTTTCCTTCTTGACGACTCCCAGAAGTGCGTGGGTATAGTTTTTGACGACGGCTGGATCGATAGCCACTTCAGTTCCTCTCGATGCGTTCCAGAAAATCTCCAATCAATTGCTTGTGCTTATCCTCGTCGAGACGCTCCTTGATGAGATGTTCGGCGGCCAAGATGGTGAGATCGATAATCTCTTTCTTTATGGCGACTCGGGCTTTGTCGGTCTCGATCTGGATGTTCTCTTTAGCCTTTTCGATCATCGCTGCGGCTTGCTGGCGGGAATCGTCTTGCATTTTTTGGGAGACGCGCTGGCCTTCGGCGATCAATTCCTGCATTTTAGCGCGCGCTTCCGTTTCGATGCCGGCGAGCCGGTCGTCCAGGGCTTGCTTACTGGCTTCGGCTTGCTTTTGCAGGTTTTCGGCGCGCTTCAAACCGGATTCGATCGATTCGCGGCGTTCGTCGATGATCGAGAGAATCTGTCCGACGGCGTACTTTTTCAAGATGAAAAATACCGCGAGAAAACCCAGCACGGACGCGCCGATCTGCGCCAGCAATGGCGAGCCGCCTTCTTCCGCCGCCACCGCCGCCAGCCCGATCAAGGCATAGAGATCATTCAAGACCACGATATCTTCTCCTCATCTTATCATATCAGGACCATCGCGGCGCGCTCATGCTTGCGCCGCGGCGGCCGCCGAGCGATTGGATCGGTCTTTTTATTTGAACAAAAAGGAAAAACCCGCCGAGATCAGGGCGTAAATCGCCAAGGCTTCGATCAGGGCGCAACCGATAATCATCGCCGTTTGAATCTTGCCCGCCGCTTCCGGCTGCCGCGCGATGGCGTCCATCGCCTTGCTCACCGCCAGACCGAGACCCACGCCGGCGCCGATGGCCGCCAGACCGATTCCAATGTGGTAGGCGCCTTGGGGCGTTAACAAAATTGAGGTTACTTGATCCATTATTTTCTCCTGTCGTTCTCTTCTTGACTTTTGAAATGGGAACCCGGACTTGCCTCCGGGATGAATCGCCTGGATTTACGCTTTCGATTCCTCTTCATGATGCTCGTGATGGGGCATGACCATCGATATATATATTGTAGAGAGCAGGGTAAAAACCAGCGCCTGGATGACGCTTACCAATAAGGCTAAAAAGATAAAGGGAAAGTGAAAGGGAATGCCGAACGGCGCGCCGCTCCAAAACGCGACGACGCAGCCTACGCCCATAACCATCAGGACGCCGAGCAGCGTGTCTTCCCCAAAAATATTGCCATAGAGACGGCAAGCCAAACTTACGGGCTTAATCAATTCCTCCAGAACGTGCAAGGGCAGGAACAAGGGCGTCATCACCCAACCGATCGCGTCTTTCGGCTCTCCTAGCAAATGATAGAGAAATCCCTTCAGTCCCAATCCTTTCACGGCGTTGAATTGAACGTAAAGAAACACGCATAGGGCCAGGGAGGCGGTGATCGTGATATGCGAAGTGGGAGATTTCATCAATGGGATCAAACCGAACCAATTCATTCCTAAAATGAAGATGAAGAGAGAAGCAAGGAATGGAAAGTGTTTTCTTCCTTCCTTTTCGCCGAGGATGCTGCAAATCAATCCTAGAAGCGATTCGATTAACATTTCCGCAACGGCTTGCAGCCGTCCGGGGATAAGAGAACGCTTTTGACTCGCCGCCCAGAAGAGATAGGCGATTACGCCGATCACGATGAATGCGAAGATTTGATTCTCAAAAGTATAAAGAAATTTTAGGAAAGCGTTTTCGGGAAACGATTCATGCAACGCGCCGATAAAATTGGGAAGTTCGGGAGAGGTATGAGCCGCCGCTGCGGTCTCGCCGCTATGAGCGGCGACGGCGCCATGAACATTCTCTGCTGCTGCCATTCCATTATTCCCTTCGATCAGGATAGAGGAATCGAATGTTTTATATGAAAGCAATGGGTTTTGAATTTTTCAACTGCTTGCAAAGCAAAGATAAAAAAATAACTAAAAAAGGGGTTTGAAACCCCGCCGCTCCCCACATTAAGGAGGCAGGATATCTTATAACCAAAAAGGCCCCCATCATATAGAGAAGGGGGATTTTTACAAAAAAAATCAGAGAAATCGCGTAATGGCGGCGAGGACCGAATATCTCTTGCACCAATGCTTTCCACGCCCATACATTCAAAGTAGACCAAACGCCGCCAAAGGCGAAACCCAACATCCCCATTCCGCCGCTCATGGGCGCGGCGATAAAGGAGCCCAGCAGAGATACGGCCAGGGCGATAACCAGCAGCCGATTCAATTGCTCCGCTTCCACCCTTACTCTCCCAAGTCCCGCATGATTCCCTTAATAACGAAATAAACCTGGCGTCCGGCGGAAAACAAGCCTAAAAGCAAAAAGACGATCTTTAGCCATTCCGTTCCCAGTTTTCCATCGAGCCAGGAACCGATCAGATAAAACGCGATGGGATAGAGGGCCATGAAAATGGGGATGAACATGCACTGTCCAACCACTCGCGCCCATGCGGCTTTATTATCGTTTGATTTTGACGGTTCCAACCTATTCGACCGTTTTATGGGATAGCGGACGAAGTAACTATTATTGCCTATCTTCTGTTACGCATCTTATAATGATTCATTCATCGAAGTCAATAGAAACTCTTTGGCTGACGTTTGAAATCGATCCCATCGCTGATAATCACCCATAGGCCGCCGTCTTCCGAAGCGCGGCATGAGCCATATCGATGCGGTTAGCTGGCATAGGCGAAGCGTCGCTATTACAATGAAGGGAATTTTTTCATATTTCCGCCGGAGCGCTGGCGGATAAAATGGAAGGGGCTTTATCATGGCGAAAACGACGTTTGCCGTCATTGTAGGAAACCGCGATTTTTTCCCCGATTCGCTTGTATCTTCGGGCCGGAAAGACATTCTGAAATTGTTCCAGGAAATGGATGTCGAGCCAGTCATTCTTAAGGAAGACGAAACGAAACTTGGGGCGGTGGAAACCTGGGAAAACGCTAAACAGTGCGCCGAACTCTTCAAAAAGAGACGGGATCGCATTGACGGCATTTTGATTACTCTACCCAATTTCGGCGATGAAAAGGGCGTCGCTGATGCGATAAAACTATCCGGACTCAACGTTCCTATTTTGGTGCAAGCCTATCCCGACGACTTGAACGAAATGAATCTCGAACAACGCCGGGATTCGTTCTGCGGGAAAATATCCGTCTGCGGCAACCTGCGCCAGTATGGCTTTCCCTTCACGCTGACGGCGCAGCATACCGTCCATCCCCTTACGGTAAGTTTCAAAGCCGACTTGCAGCGATTTATCGGCGTATGCCGCGTCGTGAAGGGAATGCGTTCGGCGCGGATCGGCGCCATCGGAACGCGGCCCAACGCCTTCAATACGGTGCGGTTCAGCGAAAAATTATTGCAAGAGGCGGGGATAACCGTATCGACCATCGATCTATCCGATATTTTAAGCAAAGCCGGCCGAATCGGCGACGGAGAAGCGCGAGTAAAGGAAAAAATCCGAGAGATATCGAACTACGCCGACGCCAACGGCGTTCCTCAAGAATCTCTGGCGCGGATGGCGAAGCTGGCCATTGTCCTATTGGATTGGATCGAGCAGAACGATTTGAACGCCACGGCTATTCAATGTTGGACGTCGCTGCAAGAAAACTTCGGCGTCGTTCCTTGCGTATTGATGAGTATGATGAGCGAACGTTTGATGCCCAGCGCCTGCGAAGTGGACATTACGGGCGCGGCGGCGATGTATGCGTTGCAGCTGGCGTCCGGCAAACCCAGCGCTTTAGTGGATTGGAACAACAACTACGGCGGCGATCCCAACAAGTGCGTACTCTTCCATTGCGGCAATTGGGCGAAGTCCTTCCTGCCCGGCGCAGTTATCTCCAAGTCGGACATCCTGGCCGGTTTCCTAGGCGACGAAAAAACGTATGGCGCGATTCAAGGGCGCACCCCCGCCGGTCCTCTGACTTTCGCCCGCATCAGTACCGACGATTCGTTCGCAACCATTCGCGCTTATACCGGCGAAGGCCATTTCACCGACGATTCCCTCAGCACGTTCGGAAGCCGGGCGGTGGTGGAGATACCCGAATTGCAAAGCCTTTTGCGCTATATCTGCCAATACGGCTTCGAGCATCACGCGGCGATTAACGCCTCGCATACGTCGGAGATTTTAACGGAAGCCTTCGACCGGTATTTGAATTGGGACGTTTATCGGCATAGTTGAAGGATGAATCTTTCTTCTACTATAATCATAAAAAGCTAATAATGATTTTGCAGCCTTAAGGGAGGTCGATCCTCTATGAGACGTATTGGGGAAATATGTTTTTTTCTTTTGATATTTTACTATGCAGTACAGACGGAAGGGACTTATCCACCCAAATCAGCCGCGTCTCCCGTCTCCGCAACCGGCATCAAAGAATTTCGGTTCGGAACCGATCTGACAACGCTGCGCGAGTTCGATCAAGTATCCCATTTGTATATTGCTTAAAGCAATCATCCAATGATGAGGAAACGATTCGGATGCGCTTGCTTGGAATGAAATAAGCGATAATCTAACGCCATTCTATTCCCGTAAGGATCGATATCATGTCCGATAAGAAAAAGAAAGATTATATCGTCGTCGTTCAATGCCATATCGTCAAAGAGCATTGTTCCGGATATCTATGCGAGAAAGCGTTTCACGAACGCAACGGCGGTTTTTGCGGCTACTCCTCGGAAAAGGAAATCCGGACGCTGACCCTGACCTGCGGCGGCTGTTGCGGCAGGGCGTTGCATCGAAAACTGAGCCACCTGACGCGGAAGATCAAAAAGAAGGAAGGCGTCGAGAAAGAGCGGATCGCCGTGCAACTTTCTTCTTGCATTACGCAAGATAACTTTCACGCTCCGCCATGCCCCCATCTCGGCTACTTGAAAGCCCTCATCGCCAAACTGGGGCTGGATGTTTACGAAGACACCTACATCAGCGTCAAAGCGGAAGAACGAAGGCGGTCGGGGATATACGCTATCGGCAAACTGCCGTCTCCATGCGGGGAATGATGTTTCCTAAATAAAGCATTAGTATAAAAAAAGCGGGACCTCTTGGCCCCGCTTTTTGGCGATGATCGTGTTTTGGATTGTTACAGCTGTTCGACATGGTCGATCAGCCATCGGCCGCGGATGAGTTTAAGCCGATAGAGGTCCTTTTCCTCGTAAGGTCTGTGGTTGCCTTGCAGCACTCTTTTCGTTGCGATGATTTCCGCTTCGCCGCCGTAATTGGAATTGGAGAGAATATCTCCAAAATCGATGCGCAAGCCGCCGTGATTGTATTGCTGCTGATAGAACTTCTGGCGGGCGGAGATGTAGTCATCCCGCATGGCCTGGATGAAATCGGGATTGAAGCAATCGAATTCGGCGCCGAATTTTTGCTGGTTCCAGCATTCAATATAGCGCCGAACCACTTCTTCCGGCTTGAAGCCGACGACATGCTTTTTCTTGGGTGAGTGCGGCTTCTCCGGGGATGCCTCGGCGCTGGTTTCTTCGGATGAATCGGTTGCCTTGTTATTGCCGGATTTAGTTTGGTGGTATTTTTGCAAGTATTCGTCAAGGGGCTTTTCGGCTACCGTGACTTTTCTCAGCGAATACACCCTTTCCGTCTCCCGATCCAGTTTTTCCTGAAGCCGGAAAATGAGTTCCCGCTCTTCTCCCGAAAGCGCGTGGCCTGAATGCTTTATCAGTTTATTCAGAATCCGCGATTGCTCTTCGGAAAGAATCTTCGCTGGTTTTTCTTTGTTTTCGATCCCTTCGTCGATGACATACCTAGGCTGTTCTTCGATCGATTTTTGATACATGGCCATATATTTATATCCTACTCTAGCAGAGAGACTCGCGAATATAATCACTTAAAATTTGGAATATTTCAACTCTTCTCTAGCCCTTTTTACACTTTATGACAACTTTTCCTGCCGCCGGAATCCGAGAGTAAGGAAACGAATCACGGTTGCTTGTTTTCAAACCTGAAATCCAATCGCATTTTTTCATGCTTATTCTCAATCTATCTTATCGGCGAGAAAACGTCTCGGATTAATATCCGATTCGATTTAATTGACTTGTAACGTTCTGTCGTCCCTCATTCTCTCCCAAGAACATTTTTTATCGCCGCTGAAGCGATGAATCGGCTTTAATACCGAAACGGCTTGTTTTTTATCGGGTTACGGAAGTTAATCTAGCCTCAACCATCTTGCCGGGCTTTTTGATGAACCTCCCTCGTCTCGGTTTCCATATTCAAGAATGGAGGTCTAAGCGTCAGATGTATTTTTAATAGTATCGAAACGATTTTTTAATGTTTTTTCTCATCTTCTATTTTATAATGATTGTCGAAGGAAAACAATTGATTCTCAAAATGAGGCGAACCATGAATAAAACCAATCGTTCGTTTACGCTGATCGAATTGCTCATCGTCGTGGCCATCATCGGCGTGCTGGCCGCCATCGCCGTCCCCAATTTTCTCAACGCCCAGTTGCGCGCCAAGATCGCCCGCGTACGCAGCGATCTGCGTTCGTTGGCGTTGGCTATCGAGAACTACCGCCTCGATCAAAACGCCTATCCTTGGCCGATCCGCAACGGCCAGGTATTGAGCACCTACAACCATATCGCTTGTTGCATCGAACTGACGACGCCGGTTTCCTACATTTCCTCCGTCATGTTGGAAGACCCTTTCATCCCCCGCAAGGGGTGGAACAATACGCAGCACGCCATTCATCCGACCTACGTTTACGTCAGTTATCAGGGCGATTGGGGAAAGCAGTGGGGCATGGCCAGTGCGGGCGTGAAATCGTTGAACGAGTTGCCCAATGGCTTCGGTTTGACTTCGCAAGGTCCGGATGACCGCGACTCCGGCGGCGTCCATTGGCCGTTATTTATTAAATTCAAGAACGATCCCGTAACAGCCAACTCAACCCTTTATCATCCCTCCAACGGTTTGCGAAGTCTGGGCGATATCGTGCGATACGGCGGCGACGTTCCCGCTCCAGCGACGCTGGGCGGCGGATGAGCCGGTTTAAAGGATGGATGCCCGTTTGCGCAGTTCCTTGGCGGAATAGCGGACGCGCATCTTTTGGCCGACGAGATTTCGTTCGAGCAAGGCATAAAAAGCTTCTCGATCTGCGCTGCGCACCACGGCGCATTCATGCGCTTCGGAGAGGATGATGGGATAGCCGCCGCCAAGCCGGGATTGAAACAGGCATTGCGCGGCGCAACCGTCCACCCACTCCCGATGCGCCGCCGTCCATTGCGGAATTTCGATTCTTGCAATTTCGCTTCCCGTATTTAAATAGAACGAGGAAATCCTTTGCTCCCCGTATTCGTTCAAGATTTTGGATCGGGAATGAAAGAGGACGGATCGTTGGCCTTCCTTGAGCAAATGAGAGAAAAGAACCGCGTCCGTAAGCATCGGTTCCGGCTCTGAGCCTGTCTCCGCTGAACATCTCTCTTCACGGATCATGCGCAGCAGGTTCGCCGCCTCGCGGCTTGCAGGTTGGCTGATATATCCAGCGAGGGGTATGTCGGCTTTTTGCAGCCGCGCCATGCTTTCCGTATACCGTTTGATGATTTTCCGTTCGTAGGATTGAAATTCCCGCCCTGCCAGGCGCCAGAGAATCAGGCTGCCATCCGTAAGCGCCAAAAGCGGCGTTTGGGATTCGCGAACGACGCGGCTTCTCGCTTCTTCGGCCATATCGGCGAGAGCGGACATTTCATCCAGCGTTCTCTTGTCGGAAATCAAGTCCGTAAAAGAAATTTCGCGTTCGGAATCGGCGAGTCCGTCGAAATCCTCGCGCAAAAGCAAACTGGATCGGCTTTCCATCAGCGGCGGATTTTCGAAATTCTTATAATCGATGCGGATGCGGCTGACGTTGATCAAAGCAACGGGGGCGATTTCGTGGCGGCTGGGGAAAATCTGCGAACCGTCGCTGGCGAGAAGGATGGCGGGGGAAGGCGCCGGATCCACGGGATGCGCGCAAGCGGGCGGCTCGTCGAAGCCGGGAACCAGAAAGGGATAAGCGCCGTTAGCCGCCCGTTCTCTCCAATAAATCCAATTTTCCGAGAGTTCTCCCCGGAAAAGTTGCAAGGATTTTTGCAGAGCGCGATGAAATTCTTCTTCTCTTTGGGCGCGCCGTTCGATATAACGTTCGATCTGTTTCTGGATATCGATCCACGAGAGCATGGCGTGAGTGGCTTCCTTTTGCGGGAATGGGCGTCAATGAAGAATAGAGTATCCGAACGGCGCCGCAGGTGAAGCTCGGCGGCATTATGGCGAAGGAAGCGGTTATGCTATAATTCGAGCAATTTCTATCAAGGAGGATTCGCCATGTCGAAGCGTTTGTCCGTATGGGTGGGTTTAAGCTTATTTTTAGGTTCCTGTTCCTGGTTTTCGGGAGATCGCAGTCTTAGCTATCAGGAATTGCAGGGCGACTTCGCCGATCTTTTCGATGGCGCCAGTCTCAACAACTGGATTGTCATGGGCAAGCCGGAAGGTTGGCAGGTTGCGAATGGCGTTATCCGCAGCGAGGGAGGCAAAGGCGGAGAATGGCTGCGCTCAGCGAAGGAATACGACAATTTCATCCTGCAATTGGAATACCGCGTAGCGCCGGGAGGAAACAGCGGCGTTTTTTTCCGCTGTCCGGAACAAGGCAATCCGTGGGAAACGGGATACGAATGCCAAATCTCCAATGAACAGCCGCCGAGGGACGATTTGCACTGCACGGGAACGCTCTATGGATTGGCCGCCGCCAATCCCCGCCCCGACGAATCGCCGGAAATCTGGCATGGATGCAAGATTATATGCAAAAACAAACGCATCCTGATTTTCATAGACGGCCAACAAACTGTAGACGCGGAGATGGACAAGATCGAAGCGATCAAGGATAAGCCAATGATGGGCTATATCGGATTGCAGGATTCCCACACGGGCGAAGGAATGTGGATCGAATACCGCAATATCCGCATCCGGGAACTGAATCCGAGAGGACGGTTGTGAGGATGGAATAAACGGATATAAATTCTAACGGATAACATAGAAATGACGTAACGGCAAAAAAATCAATTTTTTGTGGTGTGGGCTTCCAGCCTGCACAAGATATACCGCAGGCAAGATGCCTGCACCACAATAGGTAGTCACCCGATTGCATCATCAATACTTTTTGCCGGGTCGTCAGAAATAAATGCCTTTTTTTGAATACTTTTTGGAAATGTATTTATTGCTTCTATAAAAGGTGAATGGAAATGATCTATCATTTGAAATTGGAAAATTTTACGGCTTTTAAATCTCTTAACGTACAGTTTTCTAAAGGAATAAATATCTTCATTGGCGCCAATGGAACGGGGAAAACGCACATTTTAAAAGTAATTTATGCGTCATGCGATATCACAAAAACGAGAGATAATTTCGCAGAGAAAATCAATCGCGTGTTTATGCCTTCCAACAATCATCTGGGAAGATTGGTAAAACGTAAAAATGTCAGTAAAAAAGGAAGTGTAGTAGTAGTATCGCGAAAAGAAGAAAACTTCTATAGTAGAATTCGTCTTACTTTTTCAAATCAAACAAAGGATCCAAAATCGGCGAGAATTACTCGTAAAAATGATTGGCGCCTTATCCCTATAGAATCTATATTTATACCTGTCAAAGAAACCCTTTCCAATGCGCCAGGATTTCGTTCACTCTATATCTCGAGAGAAGTCAGTTTTGAAGAAGTGTACATCGATATCATTGATCGATCGTTATTGCCAGTTAAAAGAGGTCCTATCGATAAAAAAAGAAAAGATATTTTATCGCATCTGCAAAAAATCATGGAAGGAAAAGTATCAATTAAGAATGAAGAGTTTTTTTTGCGGAATAAACAAGGAAATCTCGAATTTATGCTTCTATCCGAAGGAATGAGAAAATTGGCTCTTTTGTGGATTCTCATTCAGAATGGCGTTTTGATGAAAGGTTCCGTTTTATGTTGGGATGAACCGGAGGCGAATTTAAATCCCAAAATGATGAAAAACATAGTGGAAATTCTACTATACTTGCAACGCATCGGCGTTCAGATATTTCTTGCCACTCACAATTATGTATTTTTAAAAGAATTCGACTTACAAATGAAAAAATACGATCAGGTTATGTTCCATTCGCTATTTTTTGATAAAGAAACGAATGAAATCCAATTACACTCAACGGATAAATATATGGAAATTCACCCCAATACGATCGCCGACGCTTTTGACGATCTCTATGACAGAGAAATCAAAAGAACGATGGAGGGATCGTAATATGCCAATCGTACGCGAAGGCGATCTGCAATTCGATTTTTCTTCCGCCCAAAATGTAAGAAAATTTGACGATCCCCAAAATCACGGCCTTTCTCATTGCATGAAATCCGTCGATTATATTGTAGAACTTAATGACAAGACGTTATTTATTGAGGTGAAAGATCCGCAACATCCAAACGCCAAGCAAAAGCCAAAAGTAAGTTTTGTTCAAGAATTCCTTTCTGGAAAATTGGATGAAATCTTAAAGTACAAATATCGAGATTCCTTCTTATATGAATGGGCGTCGGAAGCGATCAAGAAACCCGTATATTATGTAGTTTTGATCGCCGTGGATGCGCTATCCCAAGCTGATCTCTTGAGAAGAACGGATAGTCTAAAAAGAATTATTCCTTTTGATGGACCTTCTTCAGGAATATGGAAAAGAAAAATCGTCGCTGGATGCGTCGTGCTCAATATTAACGAATGGAATAAACAATTTCATCAATTTCCAGTTTCGAGAATAAGCAAAAACAAACCATAGTTTTCACAGCTCATACAAATTCCACATCGAGCTCATGGGGCGGCGCAATAGTCGGTTGGCGAGGTCGTTGTTGGCGAAACGTTCTTGTTGGGCATCCCAATAGAGTTTCTTGCCCGTCTGGATGGCGATGTACGCCAATTGGCGCAGCGACGTTGTGCGGTGGCCGATTTCGGCGTCTTTCAATGTTTGCCCGCACGTTTTTACGGCGTCGATAAAATCCTATTTTTCGCTTTTTAATGATAGATGGATTTCGTCGTCCTTGATTTTGGGAATGTGGATCGAATGCCGCAACATCCGCATCCGGGAACTAAATCCGAGAGGGCGGTCGTGAAGAATAAAAATTGGAGAAAAAAAACATCTCCATTTCGATTATTCTCATAGTTTTTTCGAATTTATTATGATAGAAAATGAAAGCGTTATTGCGAATGAATACTATTATCATAGAAGAAAGGAGGCGATTCATTAAGCGAATTAGATCGACGATAATGAATCATTGAAGCGATGAATGAAAAAGAAGGGAGGATTGTTGTTTATGAAAATGAGACTAATTGTTTCGCTTTTATTGATTGGCGGTTTTGTTTTTTCCGCCCAGAGTCAAAATCCACAAGATGTTTTGAATTTTGATGAAACTTTGGAAGGCCCTTGGTCGGATATTGCGAAAACTACGATCTCCATCCCCAAAGTGGCGAACGGATCGGTCAAGTTGGACGGTGCGGTCTCATCTGTCGAATACGGCGGATTTCAAGCCATCCCCGTCGAGCCGGGAGTGAACGCCTGGATTTTAAACTTTGCGACGACGAAGGATTGGAAAAGTCAGGACGATTCCAGTTTCTCCTTCTATGCGGCGTATGACGACAATTTCCTTTATGTTGGCGTGGACGTTAAGGATGACGTAGTGCGCTCCAACGATCCCAATGCGCAGTTTTGGAAAGACGACGCCGTCGAAATCCTCATTGATCCCCTCAATACCCGTTACGATTACAACTACGATTCTACCAATAATTATTATGGCGGGCATGTCTATTTCAATTACGAAGGCCGTTTCTCGCCGTGGGATGACTCCGCTGGCATTCCCCGGGCTGGACAGACGTTATGGTCTTCGCTGGCGGAATGGTATTATGGAGAAGACAAGGAAGTATACGGCTTCGGCAAAGAATCGGCGAATGGCTGGATCATGGAAATGAAGTTTCACAAAATGAACTTCGAAGACCCGGAAAGCGATTTCAAATGGGTTAAGGGCGAGGATATCGCTTTCAACATCGGCCTCGACGACGACGACGGCGCCGACCTGGCGCTGCAATACTGGTGGGCTAACCGGGCGCGGGCCAAAGGCGCCAATCCCGACAGCGATTTATGGGGATTGTTGACGGAAGAAGAGATTAATTCCAAAGCCTATCTCGATCCCAATTCTTCCGCCGCCTTGTGGGATGTAGGTATCGACGCCGCTGGCCGCCTTTCACCCGCCGGAGCAGGAGTGTTTATTCTCGGCGAAATGGCTGCGCCGGTGCGGGAGTGGAATCTATATTGATTTTAATAAGAATAATATAATGCTTGTATTGAAAATCGGGGCCGCATAGGTGCGGCCCCTTTTTTAGGATAATCCCTTGAAAATCCCTGCAATTTCTTCCTTCTCACGGCAAGCGGGAGGAACGTCATGGCAACCGGTTGGCAAACATTAGCTTGCGGCCAGCTAGTGAGATCAATCTATGCGCTTATAGAGCAGCAAAGCGGAATCGGGACGTTCCATCAACGCAACGTTTGCGCCTTTTTCCATCAATTCCTTGCCGCTTAGCGTTTCTTGAACCTTTCCCCCGAAGGGAGAGATTTGGTAATTCGCTTCCGGGTCTAATTCATGCAGCGCCAGCCGTCCGGCGGTGTAGGGGCTTTGGGGACGTTTGAGGATGACGACAAGCCCTTCGCCGAGATCGGGGCGATCCAATTGATAGGCCATCCAAGCGTCGCGAGATTGAGTATAAGCAGTCACAGGATAAAAATTGCCGTAATAGTATTTTCGATATTCCCGATATTGATTCAACGTATTCTTCGCCCACTCGTAGGGAAAATCTTCCGGAATCCGTTCCGCCGGGGCGTCGCCGGACACCCACCAATTCAGGCAGAGAGAGCTGCACATGCTGCTGCGGAATTCGTAATCGTCCTGAGCGCGGTCCTGGCTGGTGGCGCTGAGCGGAACCCAGGGCAGCAAGCCGAAGGTATGGCATTGATGGGCGATGGGATCGCGGGGGCCGTCGGTGCGCCAGAAGGGGGTGCTGCGTCCGATCGTCTCCAGATCGATGCGACGTCCGCCGCTGGCGCAATTGTCGATGATGAGTCCGGGATGGCGGCGCAATAGTTCGTCCCAAAATGCGTACAATCCTTCGATATGGCGTATCTCGGAAATGCCTTGGCGGTCGGGCGCGTCGGCTTTGCGCCAAAAGGGAAGGGGATCGATATTGAAATCCTGGCGGTAGCAGCCTAGGCCGAATTCGTCGATCTTGTCAGAAATAAAATTAATCAGGAAAGCGCAGGCTTCGGGATTGCCTAAATTGAATAAAACGCTGGAGCCGCCATTATCGAAAAGCCAGTCGTGATGCTCGCTATACCACGGCGTTCCTTTGTGCACCCGTTCCGGCTCGAACCAAAGCATCAACTCGCGCCCGCTTTGGCGCAAGGCGTCGCTCAGCGGTTTAAATCCCTGCGGGTAAAGGTCTTTCTTCACATTCCAATTCCCTACGTTGACCGCCCAAGTTCCGGGAACGCCCGGTTGTCCGTACCATTCCGCGTCGATCCAATAATAATCGATGGGCAGCGAGCGGTTGGCGATTTTTCGGATGTTGTCCAGATGGACTTCGGCGGATGTTCCACCCCAGTTGCCGTTGGTGATGGGCGCGATTAACGGCTCGCCGTTAAGCCGTGGACGATGGCGAGCCAGAATATATTGTCGTAATAGATTCTGTCCCCGCCATCGATCGCCCTTGTAGAACAAAAGCATCATGCGCGGCGTACGGATTTCCTCTCCGGGATGGAGGCGCAAATGAGTCAGGTCCATTCCAGCTTTCATGATGGCGCTTCCGTTCGGATTTTGACCGAACTCCGCCGCCCACTCGCCGCTCCAACCCACAGCGGCGACGATTCCGCCGCCGGAACCTTCCAGGTTGAAGAAGGGCATGACCTGGTTGGAAGAGCGCCCGCCGCCAGGATGCAGCCGGAACGGCTCTTTGGAATTCAATGCGGTCTCCTGCGGAGCGAAATCGTCGAAACTGGCGACGCCGCCCTTGGCCCAATGCAGACGGGTTGAGCCTGCGCTCGGAAGGGGCAAAACCGCGTCCATTGCTTGGATATTGGCGAGAATGGGCGTATCGGCGCCGCCGTTATTTTTAAAATAAATCACCCATTCCATCACCGGAAAATCGGCGTCGAGAACGCCTTCCGCCCGAATTTCCAGTTTCGTTTCCGGATCGGCGTAAGAGACGGTGCGGCGCAAGCCGCCGCCGCTGGTTTCTGTAACGCGGCGCGTCCATTGCGAAAGCCGCTTTTGGCTGGGTTGATCGTCATAGAGGAAGGAAAAGAGGAAAGGGTTGTAGTCCAAATCGCTGCGCCAGGGCAGGTCTTGCAGCCGCACGCGCCCGCCGCCTTTCAGAATCGCGGTTGCTTCACCCCATAAGGCCTGATCCCAACCGCGCCCGTCGCCCGCGTCGTCCACGAGAATCTCGAACGAATCCGCCCCGTTCAAAGCCGCATCGACGCGCTGAGCTTCGTCCTGCAAACGCATGATAGGCGAGGCGTAAACTTCTTGCCCTTTGACGAAAACATGAAACCTCACTGAACCATTTCCCGATTTCGCTCCCAGTTGGGTGTTGTCGTTGTTCTCCAATCCCACATCGGATTGAAAGCGTTCGCCGGGGCCGCCAAGGTTAATGAGCAGGCGCTTGGTTGCGTTAAAGGCGACGCCGTTGGAATATTCCTTGCCTCCGATGCGGTAGGGCGTCCCGCGCCAACTTTGCCCTCGGGTGATCCCTTCGGGAACGTCTTGTTCCAGAACCTGGAGGAATCCGCTGGCAGTGGCATTCTGTTCCAGGAAATAGCGCTCGAAAACATACCGCGCGGCGTCGAATTCGCTGGAATTCGGCGCGACCGCCCATGCGGGAGAGAGAACCATAACGAGTGCGATAGAAAAATACCGTCTGCGATGCATGAGATTCCGCCTCCTTAAGAGAAAAGAATGATAAGCGCCGGTGTTGGCCGAACCGGGCGACAATGTTATACCGTAGGAGTGGGGGATTGTCGAGATTGGGTAAAGGAGGATGAGAGAAGGATTTTTATAATGGATTCTTTTAGTAGACTGAAATCATTTTGATACGAGTTGATTTATTATTAAGGAACTTTATATTCTTATGCGATGTCATGGATGCTAAAATATCGATAAGGACGATCAAGAAACGCCATCCAATTGCCCACCGGCTGCTTGTCAGGTCATCTGCTTGCGTGCGACGGGAATGCGGCAGTGACGAATCTGGATATTAGCATAAACGCATAAGGAGTAAGGCTATGCGGACATATACGGCGGTTGTGGAAAAATACTTGGATACAGGATTGTTCGTGGGTTACGTTCCGGGATTTTCCGGAGCGCATTCTCAAGGAGAGACCTTGGAAGAACTTATGGAGAATCTGCGAGAAGTAATTGAAATGTTGCTTGAAGACGGAGAACCAATCCTTGAAAGCGAATTTATTGGCGCTCAGAATATTGTGGTAGCGTAACCATGGGCCGGGCGGCAAGAGCAAGGTAATTTCTGCCCTTGCCGCCCGGCCCATCCTATCCTTTAAGAGCAGCAGCAGCCGCAGGAATCCTTGAAGCATTGGGAAGCGAATTCCCAGTTGACGGCGTTCCAGAAGTTTTCGATGTATTTTAGCCGGTCGTTGCGGTAATCGATGTAATAGGCGTGTTCCCACACGTCGAGGGTGAGGATGGGTTCGCAGCCGTGCTTGAGCGGCGTGTCGGCGTTGCTCAAGGCGCGGATGGTAAGGCTGCCCTTGTCGGAAGCGAGCCAGCACCAGCCGGAGCCGAAAAGCGTAGCGGCGGCGTCGGAGTAAGTTTTTTTGAAGCCGTCGAATCCGCCGAAATCGCGGTCGATAGCGGTCAATAAACCGCCAGAAGGCTGGCCGCCGCCGTTGGGGGAGAGGCAGTTCCAAAAGAACTCATGATTCCACGCTTGCGCCGCGTTGTTGAAGACGCCGCCTGCCGATTGCAGGACGAGTTCGCGCAGGGAGAGATTCGCTTCTGGTTTGCCTTCCACAAGCGGATTCAATTTGTTGATATAAGCCGCATGATGCTTTCCATGATGAAACGAAATTTGCTCCTCGGATAGAAAGGGGCTGAGCGCATTCTTGGCGTAGGGTAGTTCCGGCAATTGAAAGGTCATGATAACGCCTCCTTATGAAGGGTCTTCTTTGATTTATCCATTCGAAGAGTACTATGACGAATTCGCGAGAAAATTCCAGCCGTCATGAGAAGAATGAGCCTCTATTTAACAATGCCGCATCGAATATTCTTTGATGCGGAAAACCACTTGGAACCGCGTTGGTAGATGGTGTATAGTGAGTGAGTTTATGGCGGTTGCGAAATAATAAATGACGAAAGGCGAAATCATGACCACTCGTCGAGGTTGGGAGATTATCCTTTTCTTGTCTATGACAGTCGCGGCGGCGGGACAGACGTTCGTTCCCGTATGGAATCCTTCGGATTTGAATCAAATCCGCTCGTTCTCCAGCGGGCAAAAAATCGTAGGAACCCATTATTTCTATTGGTACGATTATCCTTACCATCATTTTTTCGATAACGGCGAACTCACGGACGATGGCTTGCAGGATCATTTTCCCGTTGCGGAAGCGGTGAGTTTCAACTCGCCCGATTGGCATGAAAAGCAGATGGAAGACTGCGAGGCGGCGCGCATCGATTTTATCTTGCCCGTCTATTGGGGGACAGTGGATCATTATTTCCAATATGGGGTAATTTTCAGCATTCGGGGTTTGGGGCCGCTGCAAACCGCCATTGAACGCCGCGCGAGGGAAAACCGGCCATCACCCAAAATCGGGATGTTCTACGATACGAGCACCCTGCTGTACGGCGTGCGCGGCGTTACGGGAAAGAAGGAAAAAATCGACCTCACTTCCGGCGAGGGAAAAGACGTTTTCTACCGCACTATCCGCGATTTCTTCTACCAAATCCATCCCCGGCATTGGGCGGCGGTGGATGGCAGGCCGCTGGTGGTTTTGTATTCCAGCGGCTTCGCCAAGGCGCATGACCAGGGGACGTTCGATTACGTCTATGAAAAATTTCCGCAGGATTTCCACGGTTTGAAGCCTTATATTATCCGCGATGTATCCTGGGGAGGAGAAACGGAAGCCGTTACCAGCTGGGGCGCGGCCTTGGGCCAACCGTATATTGGCGCCGTCGCGGCGCAAATCGGCCCCGGCTATAACGATTCCGCCGTGCCTGAGCGCGCGACTCCAATCCGCGAACGGGAAGACGGCAACTATTATCGCTGGAGTTGGAACCAGGTCTTGAACAGCAAAGCGAAAATCGTACTTCTGGAAACGTGGAGCGAGATGCACGAAGGAACCGATATCTGCGAATCCAAGGAATACGGACGCCAATATATCAACCTCACTCGCGAATACGTCGAAAAGTTCAAACGCAACGAAAAGGGCGGCGAGACCATCGAACTTAAATTCCCCGATCCCCGCCCCCGGCCCGCCGACGATTGGGGATCCGAATATAAAGACGCTCAATCTGTGCGAGCAATCCTGGGCGGCGGCGGAAAATGGGAAGGCATCCGCCTGGTTCGCAGCCAAGCGGACGGACCGGTGGAAGACGCCGAGCTGGACGGCGTGAACTGTACGCGGACTATGGATTCAAACTTGGGATACATGTATTTCAATATCGCCGATCCCTTTTACTTCGACGAAAAGACGCCGATTACGGTTGAATATACTTATTGGGATAGCGGCTTTACCTGGCATGAATTGCAATACGATTCCCACGATCCCAACGCCACATTGAGCGGCGCCTATAAATCTACAGCGCAAATCGTATCGAAAAAACAATCCAAGTGGGTGACGCGCTCGATCCGCTTGAACGACGCCCGCTTCGTTAACCGCGAAAATGGCGGCTCCGATTTCCGCTTCGCCGTGAGCGGCGGATGGCTGGCGATAAAAGAAGTCGTTATTAAGAAAATGGCCGGGGTGGAATGATTGGGCGTTTTGAAATCCAGTGAAGCGGGAAGAACAAGCGGCGTTTTTTAAGAATTTGCGCAGGCCAAGAATCGATCTGGGTCTGAAATTGGATTTGTCTCAGCAGCCAGAAATTTTCGGCCATGTTTTGAAAGTGCGGGGATTGTATATCTGGGGACATATTTTTACGGCAGAGAGCCATACTCTTTCCGAATTGGAGTGCGACGTCATTCTTTATAATGAAACCGACGCCGCCAAGGTCGAAGCGCCGGAAGGATTTTTGGTTTTTCGCTTGCATGATTTGCAGGAATTTCCCTACATCGCCGCCGTTCGCATTCATCAAGAGGAAGAATAGGAGGATGATTTTATGTATTTTGTAAGAAAGAGATTCATCGTCGGTCTGGGAATATGGTTCGCGCTTCAAATCTCTTTTGTTTCTATTGAAGCGGCGTCCGCGCCGGAATTATTTGCAAAGGATGGCGCCGCCAAGCAATGGATTTGGCATCCCGATGTCGATCCCCAAGCCGCCAACCGGTTTGTCTATTTCCGCAAAGAATTCGATTTGGCGCAGCCGAATCCCAGCCTCCACGCCTATTTCGCGGCGGACGCCAACGCGCAGCTGATCGTCAATGGTAAGATTCTGCGCCGGAAAGTTACCCGCTATCACCCGCTGCATCTGCGTCCTGAATGGGTATTGATCGGGCCGTATTTGCATACGGGAAAGAACGTGATTCTTGTTCTTCATCATAATTGGGGCAAGATCAAAAATTTCCAACGGCAGGAAGAGCGCCGGGCGGGCTTGCTGTTCGCGGCGCAAGACGGATCGATCGTAACCGATTCCTCTTGGCGCTGCGCCGTAGCGCCGGAGTTTGTCCACCATGAGCAGCAGATTATTGGCGTCATCGGCGATCTGCGCATTCGCTTTCCCGTCATCATCGACGGCTCGCTGCGAGTGGACGATTTATCCAGTCCCGATTATAAGGAAGCTCCGCCATTGGAATGGAAGAACGCGATGCTTGTCGCCGATCCCATCTGGCGCATCGAAACGGATATTCATCCCCAGCCGCAACGGCAGTATTTCTTCCCCGTTCAACGAGTCGTCGCGGCGGGAACGATTCAATATCCTGCTGGTTTTTCCGCTGCGCCAAAGGCTTTGCGTGAAGATGCCGCCTTTACGGATAAGATGGATAAGGCCGTATACAATGTAGATGAGAAACGGACGAAATCCGCCGCAAAATTTCCTCTCGGCGAAGCGATCGTATTTGAGGGGCAACCTGGCGAGACGTTTTATACTACTTTCGATTTTCATCAGCCTGTGCATGGTTATCCTCAATTCGAATGCCAGACCAACGTAAGAGGAATCGCCGTTTCGCTGGGTTATGGCGAACTGAACGTCTCTCCTTTGGATGGAACCGATCATACCGATCCCCGAACGGGAAAAATCCTCACCCAAGGCGTCGTGGGAACGAATTATGGAGACCGCTGCCTGACGGCGGGGAAGGGAAATGAAGCCGTGGAATTTCCCGACGAACGCACCGCCCGGTATATGACGGTTCATATTACCTTTCCGGAGAATGCGCCCGCCATAAGCCGGTTAATCTTAAAGCGAATGGGATTCGTCAAATCGCAATATCCTGTCAATTGGCGCGGCAGCTTCGACGGCGGCGATCCCCGCATCGATCAGATCGTCCAACTATCCAAAATCCACGCTGAGATCACTATGAGCGATGTATACGTCGATACGCCGGGCCGCGAGGATGGACAGTGGCTGGAAGATATCCGCCTGCGGGCGAAAATCGCCGAAAGCTGGGCTGGGGATTCCGAGTTGCGAAAACTGACCCTGCTTCATGCGGACGAATGCAAGGAGGATGGAAAATTCCTCAGTTTCGCGCCGCAATCGTTCGTCAAACTTACGGGTTGGGATTGGGGGATGCAATGGATCGCCATGCTTCACGACGATTGGAAATGGAACGGCGCCGAGAATCCATCTTCCCTATCGCGGCGATTGTTTCCCTCGTTAGCGAACTATGTCAATCTTCTTTTGCAAAATGTGGATGAGGCGGGATTGTTCCGCAGCAGCAACGTTTTTGCCGATATCCGAGTAGGAGTTCATGCCCGCGAAGACCGCGATGTCAGCGTTATCGTCCATTGCTGGTTGATGGAGCGGCTGGCGATGGCGGCGGACATAGCTCGCAGCCTGAAGGAGGAAAAACTAGCCGGGGAATGGCTGGCCGCCCGTGAAAAAATGTTGCGGGCGTTTCATAAATTTCTTGTATTAACAGATGGGGGCATTACCTACGCCGCCGACGTCTATTACGATCAAGAGAAACGCGCCGCGGGCAAGAGCCAGGCGGCGCAGATTTCCGCAATCCTGGCGGGAGCATTTTCGCCGCAAGAGAACCATGAAATCCTCGATGCGTTCTTCCCCGCTCCCAACGGCCAGGCGCCGCAAGGGATAGCGCCTTGGAACAATCCCACCTATCTCTATCGCGCTTTGAAAGTCTTATCCAACAATGGTTTAGGCGGTCGCGCCTTGGCGCATTTGCTATGGCGCATGAGTTATTATCTGCCTTATTCTCCCAATAATCCGGCGAGTTTAAACCTGCAAGGTCCTTTGGGCGGTCCCTTGCCGGAATATTTCGTCTCGCATCAAGAAATGGAACTGCCAACTGGAGAAAAAAGTTCCGGCCAGCCCGGCGATCCCACCGGTTCGCATGGATGGAGCTCCGTAGCTCTGCAATGGCTGCACGATTCGCTCTTGGGGGTAACGTGGAGCCATGATAAAAAAGGCGTACCGGGCGCTTTAATTAACCTTGCGCCTATGTCGTTTGGCTTGCCTTACGTCAGCGGACATGTCATGACGCCTCAGGGTGAGTCATACGTTCAGTGGGAACCTTCGCGGCGCCGGTTGGAATTCGATCTGCCTCAAAACGTAATGGCTTATATACAGCTTCCTGAAGAGGATTCGTTTTGCTCCTTGCCGCCATCAAAGGGAGAAATCAAAAAAGATCCGCGGGGTTCGATTATTTTTGGAAATGGCTGGCGAATGACCGTCTGTCCGCACGGAAGCAAAATCGCAATGGCAGAAAAAGGTAAATTGCTCGTCAAAGGCGAAGGAAGTTATGCAATCGAAATCTCAAATGAGGGGGCGAAACCATAACTCTTTACAAAACAATAGGTAACAAGGTATTGTTTGCAGTTTAGCGCAGAAAATGGTTAGGAGTAATGCCGTAATCTATTAATAAGTAAAGATTTATATAAAAATTCCTACCGAAGAAATAAAAAATAGAGTATTTCGTGATTTTTAGGATATTATTAAAGGGATTTTTTGTTTAAAACGAGATAATGGAAACAATAAATTGCCAAAAAAAGAGATTAAAAAACTTTTCGATTTGTGAATATCTCCGTTGAAAAAGAAAGAGAAATTATGGTATATTACCTTTTCACGGGATTATAATTGAAATAAAATGGAGTAATTACGTAAAAACCGTTGGAGGATCAAATGCATAATAAATTGATAGGAATGACTCGCGCCGGTTTGTTTTTCTTCTTGGCGATTTCAGCGATGACTGTCTTGATCGGCGCTCCGGGAGAAGCATGGAGTGTTTCGGCGAGCGGCGAGGGACCATCCGGTTCTTTGCGCGCTTCCTTTATCACGCTCGTTGCGTTAACGGCGGAATCCCCGACGGAAACGCCTGTGGAAACTCCAACGGAAACGCCGACTCCAATGCCAACGGCGACGCCGAAAACGGAATCGCCTGTCGAGACGCCGACTGCTACGCCAAAGGCCGAATCTCCCACGGCGACGCCGAAAATAGAATCGCCTACAGCGACGCCAAAAGTAGAATCGCCTACTGCGACGCCTAAGCCGGAATCGCCCACGCCGACGCCAACTCCGAAAGTTGAGTCTCCAACAGCGACGCCAAAAATCGAAACGCCGACGGCGACTCCCAAACCCGAGTCTCCAACAGCGACGCCAAAAATCGAAACGCCGACAGCGACTCCCAAACCCGAGTCTCCAACAGCGACGCCAAAAATCGAAACGCCGACGGCGACTCCCAAACCAGAATCTCCAACAGCGACGCCAAAAATCGAAACGCCGACGGCGACTCCCAAACCCGAGTCTCCAACGCCGACGCCTAGTCCAACTCCGAAAGTAGAATCGCCAACCGCGACGCCAAAAGTAGAATCGCCGACCGCGACGCCGATCATTCCAACGCCGACTCCGACGCCGAAGATCGAAGCGCCGACTGCGACGTCTACGGCGATAGCCCCAACGCCAACGCCGGTGGTAACGCCTGTTCCAGGAACACCGACGGCGACGCCGAGACCAACATCTACGCCTACGCCATCATTCACGCCAACGCGGACGGCTACGAAAACGCCGACATACACTCCTACGCCGACGAATACGCCAACTCCGACGCCGCACGTCTTCGATAACTCCGATCAAGGCATCATCTTGCTTGACGGTTTCGGCGGTTTGCATGAAGTGGGCGATATTTCCGGATTCTACGATCTGAATGGAAACAGCGTCCTTGACGATCCAGCTACGACGCGAGGCCTCTTCCCCTATACTTCGCCGAAAGACGTATACGTCGACTTCAAGGTTTATATACAGGATAACGCCGTGAAGGCGGTGATGGCCGCAGCGGGCGATGGCCGCATTTATACGACTCGCTTCAACAAAGTCGGCGCCAAGACTACGTTAGAGAAGAACTTTATCGCCGACCTGGGAATTCGCTTTAACACGGTAGATGTATTGCGCGAAGTGGAATTCGACAATAACGCCAATGGCAACGCTTACTTCGCTTTATTGAGCGATGGAGCCGTATATCGCGTCGAAGGAAAGAGCGGCAAACCGCAATTGGCGGTTCGATCTTTCGCCGATCCAAGCGACAATCCGGCCATCGATCTGGAAATCCTGAAATCGTCGGGCAAGAATATTTCCGGTTATATTCTTACGGCGATGGGCGAAATCAAAACGTTAGGCGATGCGCCGGTTTTGGCTGGCCCGGTTTCGGATATTCCTATCTTCAAGAATATGGAATTGTATGGCGGCGGCGCCGTGTTGGCGGATGGATTCGGCGAGTTTTACACCGTCGTTCCGAAAGGCGCCAAACCTCTGGATATCCCGTTGCCTGAATTGGACTTCGGCATTTCTGTGTTGCAAGACTTCAAGATTCAGGTAGACGAATCCCATGCGGGATTCTTTGGCGGCGTCGGCATTATCGCCACGACGACGCTGGGAACGTTGCATACTTCCGGCGCGGCCGACTTCTTCCTGACCGCCGAAGGTCTGGCGCGGCGTCCCGATCTGGATGTCGTAACGCGGGCCGATGGAACCAAGTACATCGATTTGGGCATCAACTTCAATATCATTCGCGCTATCGAAATCTATATCATGAAGAATAACTAAGCGCGATCGATTATCTATACGAAAACAGATTTGGGGCGGCTATTTCGCCGCCCCATTTTTTTAAGTATTTTTATTGGAGACGGACTTAATTTATCGAAAGGCATCTTTCATCGAACAAATCGCAAGGAATGGTTAGCCCTATGCGTGTGGAAGCCGTTATTCCCGCCTTTAACGAAGAATCTTCTATTGCGAAGGTCGTCGCCGCCATTCCCCGCCATTGCGTAAACCGGATACTCGTCGTCGATAACAACTCAACGGACCACACCGCCGAAATGGCGCGGAAAGCGGGTGCAGAGGTGGTCTTCGAATCTGTTCGCGGCTATGGAAGCGCTTGTTGGCGGGGAGCGAGCGAGGCGGCGCAGGCGGATATTATTCTCTTTCTGGACGCCGATTTTAGCGACAATCCCGCCGAAATTCCTCTGTTATTGCAGCCGATCGAAGAAAATCAAGCCGATTTGACCATCGGGTCCCGGACGATAGGCCAGCGCGAAAAAGGCGCTCTACCTCTCCATGCGCTCTTTGGAAACCGGCTGGCTTGTTTTATCATCCGTTGGCTTTTCGGTTATCGCTTTACGGATTTGGGACCGTTTCGCGCCATTCGCGCCGATTCGCTGAAACAATTGAATATGCAGGACCGCGGCTATGGGTGGACGGTGGAAATGCAGGTGAAGGCGGTTAAAATGGGTCTTCGTTGCCGGGAAATTCCCGTTACCTACCGCAAACGCATCGGACGTTCGAAAATTTCCGGTACTATTGGCGGCAGCGTCAAAGCGGGGATTCGTATTTTATGGACGATTTTTCACGCTAAATTTCGATGGGAAAATAGTTAAGTTGTTAACATAAGATCGATAAGGCGATGGGAATGCGCAGGATAACTTCTTGAAAATCGAATGGCATTCATTTTTTTTTATTGGAAGATTCTCCACGATCCTTGATTTCTGTAGGGTAATTTTTGTTTTTATTTTTATATTTTTCTTCAATGATTTGTTGGTAGGATGATTTGCGCCTATCGTTCGATCTGATCATACGGCTGGCTGTGGGATTCAAAGGACTGTCGATTCGCTTGGCGTTTGGAAAAATATCTTGTGGAGCGGGTTCTGGTAGAGGTTTTTCCGCTGATTTTGGAGTCGGCGCTTGTTGTTTGTGAAATTTTTTAACTACATCAACGCCGTTCCCCGTCATTTGGTTAAATAATAATTTACATTTTGGACTATCGACTAAAACGATTCCGCTTTGCATGGGAGACGTCTTTTTGCCGTTTCCCTTAAGGGAATTACCAATGGCATGAACTTGAGATTCACGCACCATCAATCCCGCCGAACCATTCTTATTGATTTGGTTTTTGTTCAATTTACCCCAGGAATCATTAGTAAATAAAATTCCGGGCTGGGCGGTATTGCGTCCGTTGTTTTCGATCGCGTTGCCCGTTGCGTTTATAGAAAGAGCATTATCGGCGAAAACTCCCGAACCCCGGTTGTTTTTAATCTCACAGTCCATTATTTCCAAGCTGGATTGGCTCGTAACGATGACGCCGCAGCCGTCTCCGATGGAGCTGGTAATGATAATTTCTCCATTTTGCGTTACTTGGCATCGCTCCATCCGCACTTCGGAAAAATCTTTAATCATTACGCCGCCATACCCGCAGAATCGAAAATCGCTTTCTAGGATTAAAATGTTTTGGCTGAATTGGACGTTCATTCCTAGGCTGGGCGATTCGATGACCTTGCATTTCTCGCAGGTGATATTCTGTGATCGGTCAATAAAAATACAAGTATGTTTATCGCCAATGAAATCATTGCTTTGAAAAGTGAATCCTGAAATATGAATGTTGGAACAGTTATTAATCTCCAAGGGAATTCCCGAATCCGATTCGACGATTACCGTTCCATCGGGGTGAGATTCAATGGTGATATCATGCATTTGGGAGAGGATGATGGACTCATGATAGCGACCGGGCCGGATACTGATTACGCTATTTTCCCGCGCCAGGCTTAACGCTTCGGCGATGGTTGAATAATCCGCAAAAAAGTTCTCGTAAGCCAATCTCACGTTTTCAACTTGGGCGGGCCAATGATTTTTGATTTCATAATTTGTATCCGCGGGGGACGGCGAGGCGGGAATATCGATGGAGGAAAGAGGCGCGCCAGATTCAGGAAATGTCGTAAAGGACTGCTGGCGGGGATAAAGAATGGCGTTTTTCGACCAACGCAATTCGTAAATTGTTTGGGGTTGGGGAATGTTCTTAAGGATTTGTACTCCTTGGAAAACCGTTGTATAGCGGCCGAAGGCCGCCAATTCGTCGCGGATCGATTCCGAAATGAAAATCTGACTGCGGCCCGCTTTGTCCTGCAATCGTTTGGCGTAATTCAGGGCGTGGCACTGCATCAAGGATTTTTCTTGCCAATTGATTTTTCCGCGGTAGATTCCGGCGCTGCCTTGAATCAATATTCCCTTCCGTTGTTGAGGTTCGGAGGAACCATTGTATTTCGCCAGCGCCATGAAGGCGTCGATGGCTGCGTCTACGCAATCTTTCGAATTTTCAAAACATACCAGAATCTGATCCCCTCCGCTTAATTCTTCATAGCACGGATGGTATTTATGAATCTGATCTAAGCAGATTTTACGGAATAGGTCCACAATCTCCTGTCCCACGATGTCGCCCATAGTAGAAAAGATATGGCTGGAATCGCAGAGATCGACAAACATAGCCGTCCAAACGGGAAACTGGGCTTCGATTTGGCGTTCTAACTCTCTTTCTTTCTCCTTGATCGCCCTCAGTTTTTCTTGCAGCTGTTTTTTCTCTTCTAATAGATTCGAAATGGAATCGGCGGGAACTTGAGAACCTTCGATTATTTGAGGTTGGGATGGCGGTTGGGCGTTGTGAAAATCGGTGGATTCATTTGAGACAATGGGTTGTTCGTCGCCGCCGGGCGCGCTATGAAATACATTATTGATTGATTGTTCTTGCTGTTGAATAAAATGATATAATTGGCTCAGAAGGTCTTTATTGCGCGAATTTCTATCCAAAAACTCCGCTAATTTCAATAACGGCGAAAGACGGTCGGAAAGAGCGGCGTCTATTGATTCCGCATGGTTTAAAGAGTGGTCTGCGCCGCTGTTTGGGCGGCTCCCCCCATTCGGCATTATGGCATACCTTCGTATTTTTCCCCTGGAAGGGGATGCAATAAATATACATAAGATAATCTGCCTGTAAAATCATCATAACCTAAATTGAGCATTATTTCAAATCCAAATTTTAAAAAAATTTATTCAAGCCTTTTTTCTTTATGCGTTACGGAAATGCTGTTATCTTTACAAGCGAATTCAATTTTGACGATGAATGTTTTGGTATATTTTTACTATTCACACTTTCGGTTTTTCAATAGCGCATTAATCTCCTTGACTGGAGAGTGCGAAGTTCTAGTATTAAGTCCAATAAATTCAATGATTTAGTGGATTTGCAGTTTGATTATGCAACTATTTGATTTTTCAGTACTTACATTGAAGCCATAACAGAATTTCGCACTTACGAGCCCTTGAGATATTTCGAAAAAAATTAAACGCGAATATAAAGTGGAAAATGAAGTTTTTTTCTCGTTGCGAATAGGAAATCGGTTAACGTGACGAAGCCTTTGGGAGTCATCATTCTTGCCGCCGGCCTTTCCGAGAGAATGGGCGTCCCCAAGCCCCTTCTCCGCTTGGGGGAAAAGACTTTTCTCGAACGTATTTTAGCGAATCCTTTTCTGTCTCAATCCGATATAACCGTCGTCGTCGTCTTGGGTTTCGAGAAGGAGGCGATCGGCGCAAACTTGCCGTCTTTCGTTCATACGGTTGAGAATAAAGAGTTCCGTCAAGGACGAACCGGAAGTTTGCAATACGGACTAAGCGTACTTCCGCAGGAAGCGGAAGGCGCTTTTCTGTGGCCCGTGGATTGTCCTCTAGTTCCGGAGCGCGTATTGCGGGAGCTGGCGAATGCGCAAAGAGATGACAAGACCATTTGCATTCCCGCTTTCCAGGGACGCCGGGGACATCCGCCGCTGTTGGGAGCGTATTTCTTTCCCGAAATCCTGCAAATGGGGAAAGATCGATCGTTGCGGGATTTGTATCGGCGCCATCCGGAAGCGTTGCGTTATGTAACGGTGGCTTCGGAAGCCGTATTGCATAATGTAAATACGCCGGAAGAATTCGAGGTTGTAAAACGATACTTTGACAGGAACCAATAGAAAGGATGACTCTTGCTTATCCGCAGCCGTTTTTTTGACGAAAGCGTCTCGTCCGCTTTCGTTAACGAGATAGAGACCGCTTCATTCTCGCTCTAGTTCATTCCATATCGAAGAGATTTAACAGCATGAAGCGAGTCAGCATTGATTGTTGGCCGATTGGGATTAAAATCAAGAAAATTTATAAGGGTTTTATGAGTTCCTCTCATGGACATTGGAACGATTTTAGGATTAATCCTTAGTACGCTGATCATCATGTATACAATACTTCTTGGCGGAAGTATTGGTCTTTTTATCGATATCCCCTCTATTTTTCTGACTATTTTCGGTTCGTTCACCATCACCCTCATCAATTTTCCCGTCGCGGATTATATTGGCATGTTGAAGGTGATAAAACACGCCTTCTTTGTTGAATCGAGCAATCCCTTGGATATCATTGCCGTATTGGTAAGCAGCGCCGAAAGAGCGCGGCGGGAAGGATTGTTGTCATTGGAGGGATCGATGGACGAAATCGACGACGATTTCGTCCGCACCGGTCTGAGATTGGCCGTAGATGGCGTGGAACCGGAACTGATTAAGGATATTTTGCAAACGGAATTGGCATTCTTGGAAGACCGCCATAAATCCAATCAAGGCATTCTGGCTTATATGGCCACGATCGCCCCTGCGATGGGGATGATTGGAACCTTGATCGGATTGGTGCAAATGTTGAGCAATTTGAGCGATCCCAACGCCATTGGACCCTCGATGGCCGTTGCGATTTTAACGACGTTGTATGGAGCCATTTTGGCGAACGTATTATTCACTCCTTTGTGCAATAAACTGAAAGGAAGAACCGCCAGCGAAATCCTTCTAAAAGAAGTCATCATTGAAGGCGTTATGTCCATTCAAGCCGGAGACAATCCCCGCATTTTGGAACAGAAACTCATGGCCTTCATCCCCCCGAGCCAACGCCCTCCCAAAGGCGAATAAAATTCCACCTTCTTTTATCTTTTCTTTTTGTTTCCGGCGAATTACATTCGTTCGTTTCTATCGTTGTTGGATATTCGATAGGCGTTTCCCCAGCGAACGCATATTCTCGATGCTTCTCACCTGGAATAGAATTAGCGTTATAATGGAGGCGGATTTCTTCGGGAATTACGATAACGATCCAAATGGGAGGTTTTCATTCATGACGCGAGAGAATAAGAACGGAAAGACGAGACGCGCATTTATTCAGGATGCCGCTGTTGGGACTACGGCATTTGCGGCGATGACGGCCGCGCCCGCTTATCTATCCCACGCTCAACCCAACGAGACGATCGGCGTAGGGCATATCGGCGTCGGCGTGCGCGGCGGGGAGCTAGTGCTCCAAGTAGCCGGGGAGCCGGACAGGGGCAAGCCGGGAATCGAGAATGTTCAAGTTCGCGGAATCTGCGACATCTACAAGCCGCATCAGGACAAAGGCATCGATCGCGGCGGCAATCCCCAAGCCAAACGCTTCATCGATTACCGCGAGATGCTGGCGGATAAGGATATCGACGCCGTGGTGATCGCCGTGCCCGATCATTCCCACTCACCGCTGGTTATCGACGCGGCCAACGCCGGCAAAGACGTCTATATCGAAAAATGCTGGACCCGCACCCTGCCCGAAGCCAAAGAGATGCTGAAGGCGATCAAATACAACAAGACGGTCATGCAATTGGGACACGACCGCAGCAGCCCCGCCGCCATCCAGGCGGGCGATCTGATCCGCAAAGGGACTTTGGGTGAAGTAACTTTCGTGCGCATGGGCTGCTTCCGCAACCGCCCCCGCGGCCATGACGAATGGCGCTGGTATGGCTATTACGATATCTTCGACCGCCCCGACGAAAACATGGTGCGGGAAAACCTGGATTGGCCCCGCTTTCTGGGAACGGCGCCCTATCATCCCTTCAGCATGGAACGCTTTTGGCATTGGCGCTGCTATTGGGATTACGGAACGGGAATCGCCGGGGATTTACTCTCCCACGCCTTCGATTTTGCGCAATCCATCCTCAATATGGGCATTCCCCATTGCGCCACGACTTCCGGCAATAACAATTTGCTTCACGATGGCCGCGAAGCGCCGGATACGTGGAATACGGTTTTCGAATATCCAAAATTCGGCAAGGGAATGTCGATGTTGTTCTCCTCCATGTTCAACAGCCAGGCGCAAACGCCCGATTTGCATGAAGTGGAAATCCGCGGCAAAGACGCCCTCATGAAAACCAGTATGCGCGGATACGAGGTTTTCGCCGAAGATACGTCCTTGAAATTCAAGCCGGGCATCGACAGCGGCAAGATTAAAACCGGCGAACCTTTCATGCAATTCGATCCGCAGCAAACGCCGGAGCAACCCAGCCACATGCAGGATTTCTTCGATTGCATCCGCTCGCGCAAACAGCCGAAAGACAATGAAGACCAAGCATTCATCGAAGCCGTAGCCTGCATTATGTCGGTAGAGTCCTATTTCCGCAAACGAACGGTGTTTTGGGACGCGGACATCCAAGATATCGTTTAACCGCTCGAAATCATAACGAGCTTGACGAAAAAGCGGGGCTGGCAGGCTCCGCTTTTTGCGTTTATGGATATGACATTATTTTCGAATTATGTTACCATCCTATTTGCTAGAGTAAGGTGGAAGAAGCCGCGATTTCATAGAGCATAGGTTTCTTCTCTCCTATATAACCTGTTTGCGATCCTAAACGCCGAAGAAATGGCGCAGTGGATTTGCGCGCATGATGGAGGTTTGCCGTCATGACGACGAGAAACTATGTTAAGAGTCTGCTATTCATCGCTTTTTGTCTATTGCTATCATTGTTTTTCGCTACGATTCCCGCCGCACAAGAAGAGGATATACAACTATCGCCTATTGGCGCTTTGAGACTATCGAATCCTATAACTTACATGGCGGGAGGATCCTATGTTTATTGTCTCAATTCCTGCGTCCTTCTCATCGTCGATATTTCCAATCCTTCTGATCCGCAACTGGTTGGGAAATATCGCTTTTGCTATAACGCCAACATGGTAAGTGGACCGTTTTCGTCGCTGGCGTTGGAGTGGCCTTATTTGTATGTTCCCACCCAAGGCGGCTTTGATATTCTTGACGTCAGCGATGCGACGGCGCCTTCGCTGGCAGGAGAATATCGTTTTGACGATTTGGAGAACTATACACCGATGGGAATCATTTCTCCTGTAGGAATCATTCATGTGAAAAACGGCCGCGCTTTGATTTCCATTGCATGGGAAGATAGTTTAGAGACTATCGATGTTAGCAATGTAAGTTCGCCGCGCCGTTTGGGAAAAATTGCGATGGCGCCTTCTCGAAATGAATATATGCAGATTCTTTGGGACGGCGATTCGAACGCTTACGCCCTCTTAGGCATAAATCCTATTAGTGAATATTTGGGAGTAGAAACCCGCATCTTCGATCTGTCCTCATTCGATCGACCACGCCTAATAACAACTATTGCAACGCCCGGAGCAAAATCAATTTATAAAGATGGCGATTCGCTTTTTATCGTCGCGAAATCAACCAATACCTATAGATCAGCGACATCGACTATCCAAGTCTATCACATCGAAGAACCCAATTTCCCCAATCCCATTGCAACCCTCGGATACGACTTTATACCTGGACTTTTTTATCCCTACGGCCCTTATTTGTTTACGCGGAACTATTGGGATGGTCGTATGTTGGTTTTAACTAAAGAGAAAGAATCGTTAAGACTTGTCAAGGATTTTCCCGAGAGCATTACGCCGGAATATTTCTTGATTCATGGCGATCTGCTTATTGGCTTTAAATACGATTGGGAAGGGAATCAATGGTTGACTATTTACAACATTTCGCCAAAGTTATCGATTTCGGATTTTTCTTTATATTGATAGTGTATTAGTATACAATCAGCGAGAAGGATTCTCACGGAAGCGGGAGTGAAACCGTAATGGAATATAAAGGATATATAGGCATAGTAGAGTACATCGAAGACGCCATGATATTTCATGGAGAAATAGGCGGCATACGCGATGTCGTCACGTTTCAAGGAAAGTCGATGGAAGAGTTGCAACAGGCTTTTCAAGATTCCGTCGACGATTATCTTCAGATTTGCAAAGAACGCGAATAATTCCCGTTTGAGATTTGAACGTTTAAGGATTAGATAAATAGGTTTTTTATCCTGCCAATCCTGAAAATCCTGCCCATCCTGATTCTGACAAACAAACTAATCACCTTGTCTTTCCCATATTCCTATCCAACAGCAAAATCGTCCCTCCGCCCAAAATCCATTCGCCGGAGCATAAAACCAACGCCTGGCCCGGCGCGGCGCCGTATTGCGGCTCTTCGAATTCGACGGCGAATCGCTCCGGCGATATAGCCGCGATGCGGGCGGGAGCGGGGG
>JBFMBP010000182.1 GCA_040755155.1 Candidatus Omnitrophota bacterium
AGGGATGGCGAAGCGATTAGCCGCGCCATCCCAGTCTCTCAACCTTTCGGAAAAGTTGCGTTTGTCCAGCTGTGTGAACTGTTATGCGTTTATTTTGAGGTAATCGTGATGTCGCCGTCGCCGCTGCGCGCCTGAAATTTCGGTCCGCCGCCGTTAAGGGTTCCTTGCGCTTGATGTTCTGTCACCGTTCCCTCAAATTTCGATTTGTCGAGTTCGATTTCGCCGTCTCCGCATTGAATATCCAGCGTCAACTTCGAATCGCTGGGCAGGACGACCGAAATCGATCCGCCTTGCGTATGGAAATCGCAATCGTTTTCGGGCGCAGCGTCGAATTCCGCTTCCAAATCGCCGTCGTTAGTCTTGGCGGCTGCTTGAGCGCTGACATGAGTCAGGATGATGTCGCCGTCGCTGGTTACGGCCTGGATTGGGCCTTTGAAGCTTTCCATTACGATATCTCCATCCGATGTTCTGGCTGTGATGGATCCGGCGCAGCCGGATAGGACGACATCGCCGTCTGACGAGACGGCGGATATCTCGCCCGCACAATCGGATAAGGCTAGATCGCCGTCCGACGTCGTTACGTTGATCGATCCCTCGCAATTCTTGATTTCCAAATCCCCATCGCTGGTTCTCGCTTCAACGGCCGCCTTGATTCCCTCGATGGCGATATCGCCGTCAGAACCAACCGCTCGAGTGGAGAGCGAGGACGGCGTTTTGATCGTTAAATTAATGGTAATGCCAACGCCTTTAGGCGGCTTTTGAGGCTGCACGCCGCGGACGACGAGCGTTTTGCCTTCCTTATCGCGCTCGATGACGACATCGACTTTTTCCTTGATCTTCAGTATTTCCTCTTCGGATAGCGACTGGAGTGGATTTTGACTCTTGATGATGATAACCGCGTCCACATAGACTACCCCGAAAAGTTTGGGATCGGTCTGCGGTTTAATGACAATATCGCCGTCCGGCGTCGCGTATTCGGCGGAAGTCAACTTGTCCGCACTTGCTTCGACCGCCCGTTTCCATACATACTGGCCGCTGCCTTTTTGGAAGCCATCCGTAGGAAATGTTTGGTCCGCGGCGGGTTGAACGGCGACGGGCGCGACGGGTTTGACCTCGGCGGCATTAGGGGATAAAGCGCTTTCTTCCGCCTTCACAAATCCGCTGAAAGGCAAGAAAACCAACGCCAGGCCGACAAGCGGCGCCATCAGTCGAGATGGCAGCCTAAGATGCAGTATTCGTTTTTGATCCAGAATTCTCATGAGTCTCTCCTTAACGATTTGTTTGGATTGGTTTAGGCCAATGAATCCCGGCGCCGGGAGTTGGACTCGATTCGAATGAAACACTACTCGCAAAAAACTTTCGCCGCAGTCGTAACGGGGAAGATTGGATACGACGATGGCCTCGTCATCGCAAGCGAATTCGCGCAGCCGGTCAATGAACCGATTCGCGATCCAGACGGCGGGGTGAAAGAAAT
Organism: Candidatus Omnitrophota bacterium; assembly: GCA_040755155.1. Classification (NCBI taxonomy): domain Bacteria; kingdom Pseudomonadati; phylum Candidatus Omnitrophota; species Candidatus Omnitrophota bacterium. The sequence continues at coordinate 1,475 of JBFMBP010000182.1, forward strand.
AGAGGATTTGAACGATCTCTTGAAACAATCGGATTAACGGATCCCAACGGCGGATATGCGCCAATTCGTGCAGCAGGATCCACCGCGCCTGGCCGCCGGAATATTTTTCGAAAAAATCCTCCGGCAGAAGCAGAATGGGGGACGCAATCCCGCACACCAATGGTGAATGAATCGTTGAATTCGCTAAAAAACGAACGCGGCGTTTGACTCTGGATTGGGATAGCAACGCCGGAAAAGATTGCGGAAATTCGCTGGGATCTAAGGGACAAGAATTATTTACAAGTTTGGCGATGCGCCATTCCGTATAAATTAGCCTGAGCGACAAGGCGAACGTTATCGCCAACCAAACCAGCATCAAAATGGAGGCGAGGTTGAGCGGCGGGATTGGATATTCATTGGAAACGATTGTCCGATTGTCCGAACTGGAAACGATAGTTTCCTTTGTTTTGGCCTGAAGCAATGAAGGTTGATTTTCATTAATAAATTTTGGTGAAATATCCGTTTTTGATAGAGATTTTCCCGGCGATTTTCGCGGCGCCGTTTGGGTTGCCTTAACAACGCTTAGCGGCGGCGAGGATGGCGACGAAGGTTTTTCTTGCGTTTGGGGACGGAATGAGTTTTCCGTCTTTGGCTGAGGAACCGTTTGCTGGACGGCGTTTTCATAAAAACGGATCATGTCGTAATTCATGGAGAATTTCGACAATGCCGGAATCGGCGCCGGTTGTTGATAGGGAAGTACGGCTTTGAACAAAACCAGAAGAAAAAGGCAATATCCGAACTGCGCAGGCGCTTTTTGGCGCAAGACGATCCAGACGAATGCTACGAGCAAAAACATCCAGGCGGAATCGGCCGTATGCGTCCACAGAAAACGCCCCCACCCTTCCGC